>JAGLHV010000364.1 GCA_023143305.1 bacterium
ATAATGAAAATAAAATACGAGTCAACCATTGATGAAGCAGTTGTGACACAATTACGCTTAATAGAACTCTCAAAAACTTTGAGAAAAATTAAATGGGAAGGGTTATTCTTTATACCTATTATCTTTATACCAGTCTATTTCATAATCTCGGGTAAAATGGTGGAAAAATTAACATGTGCTGTTTTCGCCAGCATCATATTTATTCCTATATATATAGCTTTGTATAAGCTAACAATAAAAAAGAGGATACGAAAGTTACTAATCGAAAGTTTTGGCACTGATAAGCCTGTGCCTAGTGAGTATGAATTTGTTGAGGACGGATTGATTTTTCGTAGATTGGGCATTGAGATTAAATTCCAATGGAATAAAGTTACGGAAATCAATGAAGATGAAAAAATGTTAGAGTTTATCATCGGAAAGAAAGGTCTTGCTTTAATTCCTAAAAGAATCTTTGAAAATGAGCAACAAAAGAATGAATGGTTAAATTATGCTAAACAAAAAACTAATATCTCCTAACTACTTAACAATGTCCCTCTATTTTTCTATATTTTACAGTGTAGTTTTCTGAAAATAGTTTATAATGTTATATGGAGGGTTAATAATGAAAAAAATATTACTTCTCATCATATTAGGCCTATCATTTCAAATCATTTCTTATGCCAGCAAAATACATCCCCTCGATTTCACCAAATTAAATCAAATATCTTCAATAGTTGTGGTAGGGGAAGTAATCGATATTAAAAAAATAGATGAAATTGATAGTGCTTCAATATTTGATGTTACAATTGAAAAGTTAAGCATTATTAAAGGATCTATGATAGAAGATAGATTTGTATTGCCAATGCACATTGGTGGACTTAAAGGATTTGATGTTATGCTGCAAAAAAATAAAAAATATGTTTTTTTTGTGAATCCCGAAAAAAGAAGAAATTATTTTAGGCTTGCATATCCTGGAGCAGTCGCAAAATTTGAAAAATAAAACCAAACTGGCTATAGGGGACATACTATATACATTTCAATAATACTTTATTGATTTATGTAGCTACTGTATAATTGTTAAATATCATGAGTTTTGTCGTCACTCAAGAGAAAAAAATTAAAAAGTTGACAGGAACTCCTTTGTTTTTTATAATGATGCAATGTAGTTTTGTGAAAATAGAGTAACCGGATAATATATAATGTTAGGATCAAAATTATGATAAAAATCTTAATATTTAAAATAATTAAATCAATCAGCATAATCTTTCCAATTATTTTTGTGGTAACATTGTTGATAGCTATCGTTAGTTTTAAACTTCTATTAAAAACAAACTTTCCGCACAATTTAAAAAAACTTATTTT
>JAGLHV010000365.1 GCA_023143305.1 bacterium
AATCTATGTAATTGAGCATTTAAAGTTATCTGATTGGAGTAATAGTAAAAATATAGAAGTATTGAACAACCAGATAATACCCGGTATAAAAGCGGAAAAAGGAGAGATTATTCTTCCGGAAGAATGGACAACAGCATTAGGAGAAGGAGTCAATGAGAGCAATTTCCTGGAGAAAGCGGCTAGGGAGAAAAAGTTAAAAATTGAGCAAAAACAAGGATTTTTTAAAGGAGATTTTGCAACTCTGACTGATAAGTTAAAAGAATTAATTGATGAAATAGCAAATAAGAATGCCTTTGTTGCCTCAGCTGCTTCGGCAGAAGGGGTTTATATCGAAGTAATTGTGAATGCAACGATTGAAGATAGTATTAATGCTTCATTGGCTCAATATAAAACTGATTTGGAAAATGAGGGGTATATAGTTACTATTGTTAATGATAATAATCTTAAGACCCCACAAGAGTTAAGAGAATATCTCATAAAAAGACATAATGCCGGAGAATTAAACGGTGCCGTATTTGTAGGAAATTTACCAATGGCAGAGGCTAATCTGGTGGACATTGCCGATACCTATGATTTAAGCGAGATTTTAGACCTTAGAAATGAGATAAATGAATTAATTGAGGAATATGAAGGGAATTATACCCAGGATGTTGAAGAATATAAAGAATTATTTAGAAGATTCTACTATTATCACCAAACTTTAACTGATGAAGAATGGGAATCAATGGATTTATTAAATAGGAAATTTGATGTTATTTGGAATAAAGGAAATGATTTCGAAGAAGATTTAATCCGGAAAGTTAGAAGCGGAGAAATTAAGGTATTTTTAGACGAAGGTAATAAGTTGGAAGATTTGTTTCCCAAGTCTTATTCTGACGAAGAAAAAGAAAAGCTAATTACTTCGATAGAAACTAATTATTATAAATCATTTCCTTTTGAGTTTTATTTTATGGATTTAGATGGAAATTGGAAAGATGTAGATAATGATGGTGTAATTAATATTTTACCCGGGGAAAGCAAAGTTAATGATTTGGAAATATATATAGGCAGAATAGATGGTGAACCTTTTGCTTATGATGAAGTGAATGGTGAGTTTATTTTGAATCTTACTAAGGAAGCAGAAATATTAGAATATTATTTTAAGAAAAATCATGCCTGGCGAACCGGTAATTTTTCTGCATGGATGACTAATGCCCCTTATGAGAACAGTTCTTTAGTGTTTATAGATAATGAATTTATAGGATGGCTTGGAAATGACTATAGAGATAGAACAGGTTTGATTTTTGATAATATGACCTTGGTTAGTAATCCTGAGCAGATAACGGCTCAAAGTTATTTAG
>JAGLHV010000366.1 GCA_023143305.1 bacterium
TGGGAACAGGATGGGGGACAGCTCACTTAATTGCTGATAATACAGGATATCCCTATTATCCTCCTCAGGTTGCGATAGATTCAAGCGGAAATGCACTTGCTGTTTGGACGCAGGGGGGTAACATTTATTCAAACAGGTATGAGAATGAATAATGAAAAAGCGGCCCAATAATTATGT
Source organism: bacterium (assembly GCA_023143305.1). Classification (GTDB taxonomy): domain Bacteria; phylum CBDUZB01; class JAGLHV01; order JAGLHV01; family JAGLHV01; genus JAGLHV01. Next base: position 178 of record JAGLHV010000366.1, read on the forward strand.
TTTAGGGTCATTGGTTGATAAAACAAATAATATCCAATAAAGAATTATGATGGGGAGGTTATAAAGATGAGGACAAAACAATTAAAGAAGTGGGTGGTTTTAATCTTGGGAATTATACTATTTAGTTTTGCCGGAATAGCAGCCGGAGCTAGTGATACAAACCATACGTTTGGCATTGGTCTTGGCTGGCCATATCTTTCTTTTAAATATAACTTCCAACAAAACTGGGCAATAGAAGCAAGGGGTGCATATGAGGATGAAATAGGAGTCTATGGAATGAGGGGATATTGTAATTTTAATCATTATAAAAAAGGTTTGCTCTTTACCGGATTAGGTATAGACTATGTAGATTATGTTTTATCTGAGGATAACCAAGAAGATGTTGAAGGTACAGGTTATGTTTGTTCTCTTTTTGTTGGAGGAGAATATTTTATTAATCGAAGATTTGCTCTGAGTGCAGACATAGGTCCTGCTTATGTCGGTCTTACTGAAGATGAGTTTGATTTGAGTGTAAGTGGAATAGAATTTGTAGTCAATTTAGGAATGAACTTTTATTTCAAATAGCGAATGAGAAAACAATTAATAACAAATAGTTAACCTGATTTTATTGATCTCTTTCCGTCTCACATTGACTTTTCCCTTCCTTTTTGTTACCATATTCCATATTACAACTTAACAGCCAAAAGGAATCCCCATGGTAAAACTAACCACAAAAATTTCCGGCAAAGAATATAAATTTGAAACCACCGAAGCCCTGGTCAAACAACTAAAAGACGACTCGGCAAAGACATCAAAATAATTAGAATCCATAGAAACAACCTATAAAAAGCTAAAAAAGAAAAAGAACACCCTGGAAGTCACCATAAAACAACTAACTACCCCGGAAAGACCAAAGGAATAACAGGTGAAAAGTGAATGAATGAAATTGAAAAAAATTTGATTGATGTCCTGTTTGAATGGATTCATGAAGAGTTAAAGCCCGAAAATCTTAATAAAATATCTTCTCTTAGCGGGTTTAAGGTTGACTTTTTCGATAATCGGAAAAATATTTTAAAAAGCGAGTTAGCTTTTTTATATCTTTTCTTTTTCGAACTTTATTCGAGCTTAGATCGTCGTATTTCCTTTGAATTAAGAAATATATTTTTTAATCTTATCTTTA
>JAGLHV010000367.1 GCA_023143305.1 bacterium
AATAGCCACTAAATTATTATCATATTTTATGGTAGAATAATCAGAATTTACTCCGTCGTAATCCCGTCCGGTAATAATAATATTATTATTCTCATCAGTCACAACTCCACGCACACTATCAATATCGCCTCCATCATATACTGCCGAAGAAAGAGAAATCAATGTTCCCGCCCAAATTTTAACATTAAAAATAAACATAAACCCAACATAAACCAAAAAAAATAATCCCATTTTACAAAAATTTAAATATTTTCTTTTCATCTGTAATAATTCCCCTCACCTATTTGATTTTTAACACTGCTTTTTATTTTGATTTACGATACAAAAGGACAATCACCACTACACAGCTAAACAAAAGCGTATTTGCTATATTAAAAGCTTTCCAAACGATATCTGTTGATAATATCCCGGAAGGAAACATTGCCAATAAACAAAACCAGACACCCAATACCCAGGCAACACTGATATCTTCTGACGATTTTCGCTTAATTATGCGTATAATCAGCGGAATATTCCACAGCGGTAATATTATTGCCGCTACCAAACCTATGGTTTTAATCATTTTATTACTCCTTATAATTTCAATATTAATGCCGCTGTCAAAATAGTATCGGTTTTTTTAAATCCGGTGACCGGTTGGTGATCATATTTTAAAGTATATGCAATTTTAGAAGATAAATTACTGCTTAACACCGTAGTTAACCCTGTTATTGAATTGACCTGGTAATCCCGGTCATCTTCCAGATTACCACTAAATTCTGCCTGGGAAGAAAAAGATGCAGTAGAAGAAAAATGATGCTGATATTCGCCATAAACCCGGTAAGAACCATATTCCGACTCTAATGAATTATTATCTTCTTCCATGGTATAACCGGCACCTAATTCACCCCTGAATTTATCTGCGGAGGTATCTATAAACCAATAACCACCCCCTGCCTGCAGCTTATACTGATTGTTTATTCCTGCAAAATTATTTTTTAACCACTCTCCGTATTCAAAAAGATATATTTTTTTTTCTATCTTATATTCTACTTTTTCACCCAGATGATATTGTTCAGCAGTGGTAGTGTTCTCCTGGGTAGAAAAAAGAAAACTGCCGTCTAAATGAAAACTTGTTTTTACCCATTTCTGCTGGTATAAACTCTGCAAATTAGCAGTAGCCAGCTCGTTATTTCCTGTGGAGGTAATATAAGAAAGCTCACTGGATAAATTCCACTTTTTTTCTTTTTTTTCCGATGAAAATAATAAAGCACTGCATAACAAAAAGCCTAATCCCATCAATAGTAATACTTTCCACATTTTTGGTTTCATAAAATCTTCCCCCCCTTTTTTAGA
>JAGLHV010000368.1 GCA_023143305.1 bacterium
AAAGACGACGCCAGATATAAGTTATCACTATAGCCATAGAGAACATATTAGCAGCATGAGAAGAAGGCAAAGAAAATCCACCGGAACCTACTAATTGTCGCACATCCTCTAAAACCTTATACGGCCTTAAACGGTGAAATAATGGTTTTAGCAAACTGCTGCTTATCTGGTCGCTTAAAATCAAGGTAATTAGACAGAGCAAAAAAGTATTTTTTCCTTTTTTATTTCCCCAGATAAATAAACTAAAGAATATTATCATTAGAGGTATCCGCCAATACCTGATATTGGTAATTATAGGCATAATTACATCAAAAAAGCTGTTTTGCAATCCCTGATTAACAAAATAAAACAATTTAACATCTAAAGCATTCAAAAAACCCATTAATAAATTCCCTTAATTTATGCGATTTAAAAAGACTCATCACATACTCATATTTCTATTACTTTCCCCACTCCCCCGCTAATATACTTCTGAGGATACAATGATTTAATTTCTGACTGATATTGTGTACAATGGGTAGGACAAATCAACTCTAATTGGTCAATTAAATTAAATTCCTTAAATCCGTGCATTCCACCAATAATTGCATAAGGTTTTCCCCATTGAACCGCTGAATCCAAAATAGATTTAATACCCGAATGAGAACACCCTACTATCACAATCACTCCTTTTTTCATTTTAACAATGAGCGATTGTTCTATATTTTCCAGTTCACCTGTTGAAAAAATATTCTCATGAATTTCAAACGGTTCTTTCACTTTAACTACTTCTTTTGCTCCATCATGCTTAGAACAAGAATCCGGAATATAAATCTTGACCGGATTTATTTTAAGAAAAGCAGAAAGCCCCCCTGTATGATCCCAGTGTTTGTGAGAAATAAATACCTCTTCAATTGCAGCCGGATTTATATCAAGTTTCTCCATATTATGCAAAAGAATAGAACCATCGGCACCGGTATCAAACAATATTTTCCGGCCATTCATTTCTACCAGACACGCAAACCCCCAATCAGCTTTAAGATTTGCTTTATTTGAGTCATTATCATAAATAATAGTAATTTTCATATTAAATTCCTTCAATTATATCCTTTTATCTAATTTTTCAAAAATTTTGTATTTTTTTAAAGAAAATAAATGTTTTTTATGACGATCGGTATAATTTACAGTTAAAGAAAGGAATTATGCATAATAATAAATAATGGGATTATATCATCTTTTTTCTGGGAAGAAAAACAACAAAATTACTTCCTTTTTTAGGCTGACCCTTTATTCTATCCTCCACCCATATCTTTCCACCGTATCCCTCAACTATTTGCGTTACCAGCGTAAGTC
>JAGLHV010000369.1 GCA_023143305.1 bacterium
TTATAAATGGAGAAAAAAAATGACAAATAAAAAGTATGCCCCGGTAAAATTAGTAATGATAGGTTTGATTTTTATTTTATCTTTTACTGTGATGTAAGGAGCAACTTGGAATATATTTATAAGAAGTTTTAGTTTTACGGGTAATATGTTAAGTGTAATTGTTTTATGCAATGTAGCTTATAAGAAAGGATTAGAAAAAAACAGGTAACAATATACTTTATTTTGTAGAACTCTTATAAATTCTAGAACTAAAGGAAATAAAGGAATGGAATTAAAAAAAGAACTTACTCTTTTAAATGTTTTCTGTATTGCGACAGGGGCAATGATTAGTTCCGGGTTGTTTATTTTGCCGGGGTTAGCTTTTGCTAAGGCGGGTCCTTCAGTAATTCTTTCTTATGCTATAGCAGGAATATTTTGTCTTCCTACTCTTTTAAGTATGGCAGAACTGACAACTGCTATGCCTAAAGCCGGAGGTGATTATTTCTATATAATGAGAGGATTCGGTCCTCTTTTCGGGACTATTGCTGGGTTTTGTACGTGGTTTTCTCTGAGTTTAAAAGGTTCTTTTGCATTATTGGGTATGGGCGCTTACTTGAGTATAATAACCCCTTTACCTTTAAATGTTATTGCCCTTTTTTGTTGTCTGTTTTTTATTATATTAAATTTAATAGGTGTAAAAGAGGCAGGAAACTTACAGTCATTTCTAGTAGTAGGACTTATAGGGATACTTGTGGGGTATATTGCTTTTGGTACTACCAAGGTTGATTTGGGAAATTTTTCTCCGTTTTTTGCCAATGGATTCAATGCTATGTTTGCTACGGCCAGCTTTGTTTTTATCTCTTACGGCGGATTGACTAAGGTTGCAGCATTAGCCGAGGAGATAAAGAATCCGGGGAGAGTGTTACCCTTAGGCATGATTCTTTCTATTGGGATAACTTCTGTTTTATATGCCGTGGTTATTTTTGTGACAATAGGGGTTTCGGATGCGGCAAATTTAAAAACAACTGTTACTCCTATCTCTGATGCTGCGGGAATTTTTGGAGGAAATTTTTTAAAAATAATAATAAGCGTAGGTGCATTTTTAGCCTTTATTTCAACTGCTAACGCAGGGATTATGACTGCTTCCCGCTATCCTTTGGGGATGAGTAGAGATAAGCTTTTACCTTCGGCTTTTCAAAAGATTAGTAAAAGATTTAAAACACCTTATATATCTATTCTTTTTACGGGGTTTTTTATGATTGTATCTATTATGGTATTAAGATTAGATTTATTAGTCAAGGTTGCTTCCAGTGTGTTAATTTTACTTTATATTTTTGCCAACCTGA
>JAGLHV010000037.1 GCA_023143305.1 bacterium
AAAATATGTTTTTCTCTAAACGCGTAATTTTACCCTGCGGGCACACAAAAACAGGCTAAAAATGAGCAACTCGCTTTGCTCAGACAAGCTCATTTTTTTAACGCCTATTTTTGTTAAAATTCGCTAAGTCGTTCAAAACACATTTTGCCTTTATTTTTACATTTAGTATTTAGAATATATTTGTTTTAAGGAGTAGCTATTGTGTGTGGTATTATTGGTTATGTGGGAAATAAAGAAGTAGTTCCTGTTTTAATAAATGGGTTAAGAAAGCTGGAATACCGCGGGTATGATTCAGCAGGAATTACAGTATTAAACAAGAATAAATTAATCTTACACCGTTGTGCAGGTAAATTAATCAATCTGGAACAAGAATTACAAAAATTTCTTATTCGGGGAAAAATAGGATTAGGACATACCCGGTGGGCTACGCATGGAAAACCAACCCGGGAAAATGCTCACCCCCATACCGATTGTAAAGGAAATTTTGTTGTTGTGCATAATGGTATTATTGAGAATTATTTAACCCTAAGGAAAAAATTAGTCAAAGAAGGGCATAAATTTAACTCGGATACAGATACAGAAGTTATTGCTCATTTAATAGAAAAATATTTTAAGGGGGACCTCTTAAAAGCGACACAGCGTGCAGTAAAAGATTTGAAGGGTTCTTACGCTTTAGGAGTAATTAGCACCCTATATCCGGGAAAGATTGTTGCTGCCAGGCACGGTAGTCCTTTAATTGTGGGAATAAGCGAAAAGGAAAATTTTATTGCTTCGGATGTTTCTGCAATTTTAGCTTATACTAAAAAGGTTATTTCTCTGGAAGACGGAGAAACAGCAATTTTGGATTTTAAAGGGGTTAAATTTTTTAATTCTTGTGATAGAGAAATTCACAAAAATAGCCGAACAATTGAGTGGGATCCAATGATGGCTGAAAAGGGCGGATATAAACATTTTATGCTCAAAGAAATTTGTGAGCAGGCGGATGTAGTTCGGGATACTTTGCGGGGACGGATTTGTTTGGAAAAAGGGGGTGTATTTTTAGAGGAAGAAATTGGTTGGAAAAAAGAAGAGATTGATGAAATAAGCAGGATTTTTATTGTTGCTTGTGGAACATCTTATCATTCCGGCTTAATTGGGAAATATGTACTGGAAGATTTTGCTAAAATACCGTGCGAAGTAGATCTTGCTTCAGAGTTTAGATATAGGAATCCTCTGTTAAGAAAAGGTGATTTAGTAGTAGTTGTTACCCAATCAGGAGAAACTGCGGATACTTTGGCGGCTTTAAGGGAAGCAAAAAAGAAGAAGGTAAAGACTTTGGCTATATGTAATGTAATGGATTCATCAATAGCACAAGAATGTGATTATGTCGTTTATACCCGCTGTGGATTGGAAGTAGGGGTGGCTTCTACTAAGGCATTTATGGGACAACTTGTTGTTTTGTATTTACTCGGTCTTTATTTCGCTAAATTTAGAAAAAGCCTTTCTATTCTTCGGATTAAACAAATTATCTCTGCTCTTCTTGAATTGCCGGTAAAAATCGAAAAAACAATAGAAATGCAGGATATTATTCGGGATTATGCGCATAGATTTTTTAGAAAAAGCGATTTTTTATATTTGGGCAGAAATGTAAATTATCCCATAGCTTTGGAAGGGGCGTTAAAATTAAAGGAAATTGCCTATATTCATGCTGAGGGATATGCCGCCGGAGAAATGAAGCACGGTCCTATTGCTCTTATTGATGAAAATATGCCGATACTGGTTATTGCTAATCAGGGAAAGGTTTATGATAAAATTTTAAGTAATATTAAAGAAGTAAAAGCGCGTGATGGAATAGTAATTGTTTTAGCTACCAAGGGAGATCGCAAGATAGCCAAAGAAGTGGAAGATGTTTTTTATTTACCAAAAACCCTGGAGATTTTAACTCCCTTTCTTAATGTGATTCCCCTTCAGTTTTTAGCTTACTATATTGCTCTTAAGAGGGGGTGTGATGTGGATCAGCCTAGAAATTTAGCTAAAAGTGTTACGGTGGAGTAAATTTAATATAACTTGTAATATAGAGTGTTGCCGGAGATAATTATGGAAATAAAAGGTTGTGGTATAGATGTTGTGGAAGTTGAACGGATTAAAAAAATAATAAATAAAAACGGACGGTTTATATCTAAAGTTTTTACTCCGGAAGAAATTGCGTATTGTCAGGGAAAGAAAAACAAGTGGGAACATTTTGCAGTACGCTTTGCCGCTAAGGAGGCCGTTTTAAAAGCATTGGAAAATTTGAAAATAAATTTTAAAAATATTGGGATAAAAAACGAAAAAAGCGGAAAACCGCAGGTAGTTTTTGGTGAAGAAATATCTCCTTTGAAAGAAGGGCGTATATTGATTTCGCTCTCTCATACACATAATTGTGCAGTAGCTCAAGCTTTATGGGTCGTAGATAAATAAACTAAAATAGAAGTGTTTTTTAATCTGATAAAAAACAGCAGGAAGTTAGTTAGAAAGACAGAAGAAAAAGAAAGGTTTCAGGTAAAAGATGAAAATTGTTTCCAGTGAGCAGATGAAAAAAATCGATGAAGATTGCGTTGTTCAGGGAACTTCGGGGTTGATTTTGATGGAAAGAGCCGGAGAAAATTTTGTAAAAATATTAAAAAGTAAATTTCTAAATCTACAGAATAAAAAAGTTTTAATTTTAACCGGTAAAGGGAATAACGGAGGAGACGGATTAGTTATAGCCCGTAAATTATTTGAAGAAGGGAGCAGGGTAAAAGTAGCGGTACTCTTTGGGATAGATGAGTTATCCGAAAATGCAAAGACCAATTTTGATAAAGCAAGAAAGCTGGAAATAGATTTTATAGAATATAATGGAGTAATAAAAGATCGTTTTAAAGATGAGATTGAGAAAGTAGATTTGATTATTGATGCTGTATTTGGTACGGGTTTAAAATCCGGTTTACCCGATTTTATGATAGAATTATTTAGGCAGGTAAATAATTCAAAGAAATTTATTGCTGCCTGTGATATTCCTTCAGGTGTGAATGGCACTACAGGTAAAGTAACTAATTTTTGTATATGTGCGCATTTAACAATAACTTTTGGCTTACCTAAAAGGGGTTTGTTTTTATTTCCGGGAAGAAATTTTATCGGAGAAGTAAGGGTGGCAGATATAGGTATTCCTTCTTCAATAGTAGAAAAGGTAAAAGTTAGGGAAAAATTACTGAACCGGCGGGAAATAGAATATTTTCTCCCGCAAAGAGAAAAAAAAGATGTATGTAAAAATGATTTTGGGCATGTTTTGGTTTTGGCCGGTTCTATTGGGATGACCGGAGCAGCTGCGTTAACCTGTCGGGGAGCAATTAGAATAGGGGCGGGATTGGTTACTCTGGCAATTGCCGAAAACCTTAATCACATAATGGAAGTTAAGTTAACGGAAGTAATGACGTTACCTTTGCCGGCAATGAACCAAAAGATTTTACCTTTAAAAAGTTTTAAAAAAATTATAAGTTTTATAGATAAACGAAAGATTTCTGTATTAGTAATGGGGCCTGGTTTGTCTACAGATAGTCAAATGGGTGAATTGATAGAAAAGATACTTTTAAATGTTCAAATACCCTGTGTTTTGGATGCGGACGCTTTGAATTTATTAGCGGAAAGAAAGGAAATACTGAAAAAAACAAAGGCAAAATTAATCATTACCCCTCATCCGGGTGAATTAGCCAGATTAATGGCTAAAGATACTTTGCAGATTCAAAAAGAAAGGATTAAATTAGCCCAAGAATTTGCCGGGAAATATAATTTGATTTGTTTACTTAAAGGTTATCAAACAGTTATTACCGATGGAGATATGCTTTATTTGAATTCTACCGGTAATCCGGGAATGGCTTCGGCAGGGATGGGAGATGTGCTTACCGGAATGATTGCCGGTTTGGTTGCACAGATGACGGGGAAAGCGAATCAAATAAAATTTTCTTCTGAGCAGGAACTTTTAGCCGCGGCAGCAAGAGTGGGAGTGTATTTGCACGGGTTAGCCGGTGATTTTGCCGCCGGAGAAATGGGAGAAGTGAGTTTAATAGCAAGTGATTTACTTAGTAAAATACCGCAAGCGATAAGTTTGAAAAATTAAAGTATAAAGGAGAAAATTTATGCAAGCTAAAGAGATAATGACTAAAAAAGTTTTTACGGTTTCTCCGGAAATGAGTATTTCCGATGTGGCTTCTTTTTTATTGGCCCAAAAAATAAGTGGTGCTCCGGTAATAAATAAACAGGGCAAATTAATCGGGATAGTAACAGAAGATGATTTAATTTTCCAGGATAAAAAGATACATTTTCCTACGGTAGTAAATATCTTAGGGGGATTGATATATCTGGAAAATTTTAAACATTTTGATGACGAATTAAAAAAAATTATGGCTCAAAACGTGTTAGAAATAATGACCAAGGAAGTAATTACTATTAAAGAAGATACATCCGTTTGTGAGATTGCTACTTTAATGACTGAAAAACAGGTGCATCTTTTTCCGGTAATGGATCAAGATAGAATAGTAGGTATTGTAGGAAAAGCTGATATAGTAAAAGCCATAGCCGAAGGAAATTAAAAGAAAGTAAACAGGGACATTGAATCAACTATCCCGCAGCTTGCTGCGGGCCACTTCGACTTTCTACGGTCACTCAGGATCAATTCGACTACAGAGTTTTTGTCAGCGTAGCTGAAAAAATTCTAAGTCTCATTGAATTAAAAGTTAAAAATTTCAGGAAAAATATTGATTTTTTTTATTTTAAATGGTATTATAAAAAAACAAATAAGTTATATCTTTTAAAAAATTAAAGAAGAGAAAGGAGGGAAAAAAATGTTGTCAATTATTGGAGGATTAGTTTTTCTGGTAGTAGGTCTTTTAGGTGTGATAGTATGGTCGGGGGATTTGTGGATAGTACTAAAGGGTTCTTTGCCTCTTATGGCTGTATTAGGCGGTTTAGTTGCTGTTGCTGCGGGAATAAGTAGTGTAAAGGATGAGAGAGCGGCAAAAAAAGAAGAAGAAGAGAGTAAAAGCGAAGAGAAAACTGATACTAACTCAGAATAAGGAAAAGAAGAAATAAATAAGAAATTTGGTATAAATTAATGAAAGTTTCTTCTTTGGGTGAATTTAATTTAATTGAAAAGATAAAAAAAGTAATTGAGAATGGTAAAAAACACCGGAATTATAATAAAAGAAGGTTAATTTTAGGTGTTGGTGATGATGCAGCCGTAGTGGCCAAAGATTCAAGAAAAGCTTTTTTGGCCACTACGGATATGTTAATAGAGGGAGTACATTTTAGTAAAAAAACAGCTTCCTTGAGACAAATTGGCTGGAAAGCATTAGCTTGTAATCTCAGTGATATTGCGGCTATGGGAGGGATTCCTTTATATGCTCTGGTCTCGATAGGTTTTCCTCAAGATACTGCTGTAAAGGAAATAGAGGAATTATATAGAGGAATAGAAAGTTTAGCCGGGAAATATAGAGTAAAAATTATCGGTGGAGATACAGTATCTTCACCTTGTTTTTTTGTAATCTCAATAACTGTATTGGGCGAAATAGAAAAAAAAGAATTAGTGACCAGATCAGGCGCTAAGTTGGGCGATAAAATTTTACTAACCGGAACAATAGGAGATGCAGGAGCTGGTTTAAGGTTGTTAAAAAATCCCAAACATCTGAAATTTTTTAATCGTTATGAGAAATATCTTATTAACCGCTTTTTGCTTCCTGAGCCGAGAATAAAAGAAGCAAGGATTATTGCCCGGACAAAATGTGCTACAGCAATGATTGATTGTAGTGATGGTTTGGATTTATCAATAAAATTTATTAGCAGGCAGAGTAAAGTAGGAGCAAAAATTTATACAGATTCTATTCCTCTGTCCGGTGGATTAAAAAAAACAAGTAGCGCTTTTAAAAAAAATCCGTTAGAGTTTGCTTTATTCGGGGGAGAAGACTATGAATTGGTTTTTACTGCTTCACCTGAAAAAACAAAAAAAATAAAGAAACAGATTTCAGGGGTAACGGTTATCGGAGAAATTGTAAGTAAAAAAGAAGGAATAAAGTTTCTCGATAAAAAAGGGAAGGTATTGAAATTAAAAGCAAAGGGATATGAGCACTTTACGGATAATCCGGAATTTTAAAAAAGAATTTTATTTGCAGACCCGCAAAGCTTCTCAAACTAAAAAAATAGGAAAATATTTGGGGGGCATTTTGAAAGGGGGCGATGTTATTTGTTTAGTGGGAGAATTGGGAGCGGGAAAAACTACTTTTACCCAGGGAGTAGCAAAAGGTTTAAAAGTGGATGAGTATGTTAATAGTCCTACATTTAGACTGATTAATGAATATAAAGGCAAATATCCTGTTTATCATTTTGATTTGTACCGAATAGATTCAATCCTGGAAATTGAGGAATTAGGTTATAAAGAGTATTTTTACAGTGAGGGCATTACCATTATTGAATGGGCGGATAAAATTGTAGATGTTTGGCCGGAGGAAAGAATAGAGATATATTTTTCGGGCAGGGGGAATTTAAGGAAAATAAAATTATTGGTTTGCGGAGAAAGTTTCAAAAAACGGTGTAGTGAATTTAAAAAGTTGGATTTGTTGTTTGAATCTCTTTAGTAACGATGGTATAAAATTTTAAAAGGAAAGTTTTGAAATGACAGCTCAAAATAAAACAGAGGGAAAAGTTAATATACTAATAGTAGATGATGAAGCTTTTATAGGTGAGACAATCAGGGATCTATTGGAGAAAGAAGAATACAAGGTTACTCTTGCCGGGAATGCTGCTCAGGCAATTATTAAAATAAAAGAAATTTCACCTGATTTAATTCTTACAGATTTAAAATTACCGGATATGAGTGGCCTGGAAATATTAAAAATAGCCAAGAAAAATGATCAGGATGTTTGTGTTATTGTAATGACTGCCTATGCTAATATAGAAACAGCGATTAAAGCTTTGGAAGAGGAAGTTTATGATTATATTCTTAAACCTTTTGATCCGGAACGGGTAAAATTAATTATTAAGAAAGGATTAGAACGGCGGAGATTAACGTTAAGAAATAAAGAATTATTACAATATTTGCAAAAAGAAAAAAACAAATTAGAAACTATTTTAGAAATAGGGGAGAAGATGAGCTCTATTCTGAATTTAGAAGAACTGGTTGATTTTATTATAATGAAGGCTACGGACATTATAGAAGCGCAAAGAGGTTCTTTAATGTTATTGGATAAATCCGGGGAAGTTTTAAAAATTGTTGCTTCTAGAGGGTTAAAGGATAGAATTATTAAAAATACTCAAGTAAAATTAGGAGAAAGGATTGTGGGTTGGGTAGCAAAAACAGGGGAGCCTTTATTGGTATTAGATGTTGATAAACAAACCGATGCCCGTAGAATTAAAGAAGAGAAAGGGGCTGAGCCCTATAAAAGTAAATCTTTTTTGAGTATGCCCTTAAGAAAAGAAAATGAAACAATAGGGGTAATTAATATTACTGATAAAAACGATCAAGAAAATACTGTTTTTACCATGGATGATTTAAGGTTGCTTTCTATAATTGTCAACCAGGCTGTTGTATCTATTGAAAATGCAAGATTGTATAAAGAAGTAAAAGTTTTATCCATAACGGATTCTTTGACCGGACTTTTTAACCGGCGCTATTTTGAAGAACGCCTAAAAGTAGAAGTTGATAGGGCAGAAAGATATAAACGGTTTTTATGTTTGATTATGTTCGATCTCGATAATTTTAAACAATATAATGATGCCTATGGGCATCTTAAAGGGGATATTGTCCTTAAAAAAGTGGCTCGAATATTAAATAAAAATAGTCGCAAAGTAGATGTAATAAGTCGTTACGGAGGGGAAGAATTTATAATTATTTTACCGGAGACAAAGGTTGTGGAAGCAAAAGAAGTAGCAGAAAAAATAAGAAAAGCGGTAAGAGATACTTTTCTGCAGGAATCCTCTTCAAAAGAAATAAGTATAAGCGGTGGAATATCTAGTTTCCAGCATAAATTATCTACGGATGAATTAATTAAAAAAGCTGATGAATTTTTGTATCAGGCAAAAAGAGAAGGGAAAAATAGAATTTGTATGGGTGATAGCAGTCCTTCTTAATCTATAAATAAAAGGGATAATATTTTGTGAAAGTTTTGGGGATAGAAACTACATCTAAAATTTGTAGTGTTGCTGTTTTAGAGAACGAAAATTTAGCCGCAGAATATATTTTAAACATAAAAGGCAGGCATTCAGAGAAATTATTTTCGGGATTAAATAAAATTTTAACAGATTTAGGGATTAAAATTAAAGATTTAGAAGGCATTGGTGTATCCATAGGTCCGGGTTCTTTTACCGGCATTCGAGTAGGAATTTCTGCCGTTAGAGGATTAGCACAAGCTCTGAAAATTCCTATCGTTGGTGTTTCCAGTTTGGATATTCTGGCTTTGAGTGTTTTTCCTTGTGATTTTTTTGTGTGTCCTATTATCGATGCTTTAAGGAAAGAAGTTTATACGGCACTGTATAGAACAAAAGTTACAGAAAAAATAATGGAGTATCAGTTAATAAAAATAGAGGAATTATTAAAGAATTTATATGAATTTAACCAAAGGCATCAGGGAAAGATTTTATTTGTAGGGGATGGGGTTTCACTGCATCGGGAAATAATTAAAAACATGTTAGGCAAAAAAGCTGTTTTTGCTTCGTTTAGAAATGTGTTTCCCACTGCATCTAATGTTGCTTGGTTAGGTAAGGAAGAATTGCAAAGAGGAAAGGGTAAAAAATATAATAAAATTTTTCCGTTGTATATACGAAGGCCGACAGCGGAATTGGGATTGAAAAAGTAGCTAATAGCAAAAGACAGGCACAAACTAAAAAGAAAAGGCACAAAGGCATCAA
>JAGLHV010000370.1 GCA_023143305.1 bacterium
ATAGTTAAATTTAATCCGGCGATGTTTTCAGAAATATATTCTCAACGGTTTGTTAATAATCTTTATCTGGATACATTTAACAGAAAAAACTATTTTGATGCGGTTAACGGTGTGTCTTTTAGGGTAAAAGTACGTATTCGTTGGTACGGAGATTTATTCGGGAAAATAAAAAATCCGGTTTTAGAGTTCAAGATAAAAAAGGGATTATGTGGGAGTAAAAAATTGTTTTCTCTCGATAAATTCTTAATTAACAAGGATTTAGAATTGGGCGGTATTTTAAATATTTTAAAAAAGTCAAATATTCCGGATATTTTAAAATTGAATTTAAATTCTTTGGAATTTTCTCTTTTAAACCGTTATAAACGAAAATATTTTTTATCCGCAGATAGTAATTATCGAATTACCATTGATTCAGGAATGGAATATTATCAATTAAAGGCAAGATATAATAATTTCTTGTGTCATATGCCAGATTCTACTAATACTATTTTAGAGTTGAAATATGAACAAACACAGGATGAATCAGCAGATAAAATTACCAATTTTTTCCCTTTCAGACTAACCAAGAGTTCGAAATATACAAATGGCATTGAAAGATTGAACCTGTGGTAGAGCGGAAGGATGAGGTGTTTAGGTATTAGTATTAATTTTTTAAAGAAAAGGTGAAATGCAAACATTATGAAAGTGCTAATTTTAAATCCGTTCACTAAAATTACCGGGAATGTCGTTCGTGATTTAATTTATGGATGTTGGTGTAAGGGGAAAAGAATAGGAGGGACTAAGTTTCCACCCCTTAATCTTGTATATGTAGCTACGGTTTTAAAGGAACATGCCTGCCGGGTGGAATTATTGGATGCCGGGATTAACAGAAAAGTCTTTGATGATTTAAAAAAAAGAATTAAGCAATATAGGGTAGTTATTATGACTACTTCTATGATGACTTTTAATGAGGATGCTGCGATATTAGCTGATTTAAAGAAAAAAAATAACAACCTTATTACCATAATTTTTGGATCACATCCGACTTTTATGCCTAAATATTGCTTGTCTAAGGATTCTATAGATATTATTGTCAGGAGAGAACCGGAATTTATAATTAAAGAGCTAATAGAAAAGATAGAAAAAGGCGGGGAGGGCTGGAAAAACGTAAAGGGGATTGGATATTGCCAGGAAGAAAAAATAGTATTAAATGATTTTTACCCTTTTATGGACAATTTAGATGATTTACCTTTTCCGGATAGAACAATGTTACCGGCGGAGGTAGATTATTTTAATCCTGTTGTTAAAAGGATTCCCTATACGACTATGATAACTT
>JAGLHV010000371.1 GCA_023143305.1 bacterium
ACCGGAAAGATAGAAGAGGTTTAGCAGGGTGTATTTTATTACCTTTTAAATGACTCCAAATGCCCAGAATAAGGAGTAAAGAAGTTATTGAATAGAATAAAAATATTATAATTTGATAAGTTTTAATTTTTTCCAGCCAGGGTATGCTGTAGTGATATTCAAAAGGGAAAAGGGGATTGATAATTCCCATCCCTTTTTTAAAATAGAATTTAAGATTAAGTAAAATACGTTTGGTTAATAAACGCGGGGTTATTTTAGAGGCAAAAGGGTCTGCTGCCCAAACTGAAAAGATTTGGGATACATAATTTTCCCCGGAAGTAGATGCATTACGGGAAACATGAATATCCCGATAAATCCAGGGTATAACTAAGATGATAAAAATAAAAGATATGGTCAAAGCTTTCTTTATATTTTCAAGGCAGAAAAAAGATTTGGTTTTTTTGTATCCGTTAAAAAAAAGATAAACCAGGCCCGTAGGTAGCAGAACAATACCATCTCCCCGGGTGAAAAAAGCAAGTGCCATCAAAAGAGAGGTGAAAAAAGCCCAAATTAAAAAATTAAATATTTTACCCTTTTCAAATTTTTTGTCTGCGAAATGGCGAAGAAAAATAAGTGCCCAGATTGTTATACACAAAGCCGGAATATGGCTCATTACCTCTGTGGAATATATCAGGAAAGTCGGATTGATTATTATTAGCAAAAATAAAATAGAAAAGAAAATAAAAGGCAAAGTCTTAGATTGAGCTTTTTTGTTATGGGATAAATCATTACTTATGCCGGGGTCAATTTCAAAAGGTATTTGTTTTTTATTTTTTAATACAAGCATAAAAGGTTTAAAGAAGAAATATATACCAATTAGTGTAACGACGGCAAGAAGGATTGATAAACATTTCCAGGCTAAAACATTTTCCGGAAAAAGAAGAACCCAGGGGATAAGCATAACAGGATAGAAAAAAGGATATTTAGTGTGATCCGGATTTCCACATTGGGAGATATCGCGATAACCTTGTCCGCTGGAAATAGCTTTGGCCAGTGTAACATATTCCCCACAATCAGGATGATAAAGAAATTCCGGATTGAGTCGCAGGATTGCCAATCCAATAAATAGAAAAATAAAAATTATAAATATAACCCTGAATTTTATAAATGTATTTTTATAAGTCATCTTAATTCCTTTTATAAAAGAGCTTTGTTTAAAGTGGATTAACAATTATATTAAATATCCAGGTTTTTTTCAAAGATATTTTCATATTTGTTTAATAGTAACATCTTTAGTTTTTTATTTATGGCTACTCTTCAGCAGTTAT
>JAGLHV010000372.1 GCA_023143305.1 bacterium
CGGATTTATACCGTTAGCTACAGCTACACCTTTAAAAGAATCGTATAAAGGTTTCATTACACAGGCATCCATAGGACCATCGTTTTCTACCCCGCCTAAGGGCTTTAATATGGTTTTTGCCTGTACTTCATGGTCATATTGTCTGATTATCCACTCCTTACTGGCAATATTAGGCATAGCCAGGAGCTTTTTCAGGGTATCGGTTAATGCTTTCCTATTTTCTTTTTTAATCTTTATCCGCCCGGAATCTTTGACCGGTTTTTTCCATTCTGCTTTTAAAGTGATTTTCGGTCCGCCTTTATGTAAAAACTGCATATCTAATTTGGCGACAGTTTCTCCGTCATACAAAAGATGCAATTGTTTATCGTTAGTAAATTTGCCGATAATTACAGCTTCTACATCTTCTTCGGCAAAAATCTTCATAATTTTTTTAACATTTTCAGGGGGAACCGATAAAACCATTCTTTCCTGAGCTTCGGAAACCCATATTTCCCAACACTCAAGCCCGGCATATTTTAAGGGTATGCTTTCCAGATTAACCTCTGCCCCGCAATCCTCCCCCAATTCCCCTACCGCAGAAGAAAAACCACCTGCACCACAATCAGTAATAGACCGATATAAATTCCTGTCTCGTGCCTGCAAAATAGTATCGGTGACTTTTTTTTCCATAATGGGATTGCCTATCTGAACAGCACTAACCTCTGTATCTTCATCTAAACTTAAAGAAGAAAAGGTTGCTCCATGAATACCGTCTCTTCCGGTTCTGCCTCCTACGGCAATAATAACATCTCCGGGTTTAACTTTTTTAAAACATTTATCTTTAGGCAAAATACCTACCGTCCCACAATAAACAAGCGGATTATAAACATACCCATCATCAAAAAAAACAGACCCGTTAGTTGTAGGAATACCCATTCTATTGCCGTAATCCCTTACCCCGGAAACTACACCTTTAAAAATGCGTTTGGGATGTAATACCCCCTGGGGTAATTTTCCAAAAGGATAATCCGCAGGGCCAAAGCAAAAGACATCAGTATTCATAATCGGCTTCGCTCCCAAACCTGCTCCTAAAATATCCCTGATTACACCACCAATCCCTGTTCCCGCTCCACCGTAAGGCTCTAATGCTGAAGGATGATTATGCGTCTCTACTTTAAAAGCAATTGCAAAATTCTTATCAAATCGAATAATTCCGGCATTATCCTTAAATACGGAAAGACACCACTTCTTTTTTAGTTCGGAAGTTACTTTAAATATAGTTTGTTTTAGTAAATTATTTATAGTGATTTTG
>JAGLHV010000373.1 GCA_023143305.1 bacterium
ATCAGAACCGCTTGCAGAAAATTAAAGACCATTGATTTATCCGGATGCGTGATTTACTCCACTTGCGAGCCCTGTCCGATGTGTTTTACTGCCTGCCATTGGGCAAGAATGGATAAAATAGTTTATGGTGCACGAATAAAGGATGCTCAAAAATTTGAATTTAATGAATGTACTATTTCCAATAAAAAAATGAAACAAGCCGGTAAGAGCTCAATAGAAATAATAGGAGATTTTCTTCGGGAAGAAAACATAGATTTGTTTAAATTATGGTTTGGTCAAAAAAATAAAAAAGCATATTAAAACTTTTTCGAAATTTACTCATATTTGTGGCAAATATTACATAATAGGAAGCCTGCGTAAATAGCGACTTAAACCCTACGCAACTTAAAAGTTGCGGCTACAAAAATAAAAAAATATTCACTGCCTTTTTTTGGTCAAAACAAAAAAATTCATAACTTCGTTATAATTACAATGACTTTTTCTTTATTTATACAATCCTGCCCTTCGGTGTTTCTCTTTCCAAAACAGATAAACATTCAATATGTGCGGTTTGCGGAAACATATCTATTAACTGTACTTCTTTTAAATGGTATCCTTTCCCCTTTAAAAATTTAATGTCCCGGGCTAAAGTAGCCGGATTACAGGAAATATAAATTATTTTCCATGGATAAATTTTACTAATATTTTCTAAAACTGCCCGGGAACAACCGGCACGGGGAGGATCCAATATCACTATTGAATTTTTAATAGGCTTTTGATATTTATTTTTAAAAAATCCGGATAAAACTTTTTCCGCTTTACCATGAAAAAAACTGGCATTGGTAATATTATTCGCTCGCGCGTTATTTTCAGCATCCCTAATAGCAGATTTATTTTCTTCTATGCCATAAACCCTCTTGACCAACGATGCACAACTCAATCCAATAGTTCCGCATCCACAATAAATATCCCATAAGGTTGCCTTCTCATCCCTAACTTGTTCGGCCACCAACTTATAAAGATTTTCTGCCTGCGATTTATTTACCTGAAAAAATGATGCAGGAGAAATAAAATATTTCCTTTTTCCAAGTTTTTCCATTAAATAATCTTTTCCATAAATTCTTATTGTTTGGTTCCCCAAAATAACATTACTTTTTAATGGATTTATATTTATAAATATCCCATTAATCGAGGGAAATTTATCGAGCAACTTTTTAATAATTACATTTATTGAAGTCATCTTTCTTTTTGTTATTACTAAAATCAATTCAATTTCGTCTTTAAAAAATGATTGACGTAAAACTAAATGCC
>JAGLHV010000374.1 GCA_023143305.1 bacterium
ATTGCAGCAATTACCAACCCTGCTTTTCCACCCATTGCCCTTCCTCCTTAGTTATTATCTTAATTTCTTATTATAATTATAATACTCACCTTACTCAAATAAGGTGAGCAAAAATATCAATCTGATTTTAAGCTTAAATTAAAAAAACCAATGACAGTAATTTATCCGTAAAAAATAATTATTATTCTATAACTTCCTCATCAAACAATAACCACGAATTTGCCAAGAACTCCCATCACTGCTAAAAAAATCTAATATAGCGGGAAAAGGGTACTTATACCCGATCCTTACGCTTACGTCTTCCGGTCCTTCCTGGAAAGTATGCTTTCTATCCCAGTCTGAAGGCATTACCGCTACTGCTGCATTGATCGCTATCGCTGGCGTGGCTACTGTCCCCTTGCTTCTTTCTACTACAAAAGTCCGACAAAAATAATAAGCAGCATGATTAGCAATAATAATATTATTACATACATCCCAAATAACTAACAGTAAAAATAGAGAATAAATTAGCAAAGGAGAAAGCAACAAAAATTCAATCACAGTTTGACCTTTTTTTTCTTTCATTTTTCTCCACATATTATTCACCTCTTTTTCATCCACTGTTGCTCTTTCACTGATATATTCTTACTTTACCTTACTTTAGGAATATTCACCTTGGGAACCCGGGTCCTTTCTTGCTTAGGAATATCTATTTTAGGAAACCGAAATCTTTTCTGCTTAGAAATATTTACTTTGGGAACCCAAGGCCTTTCTATCTTATAAACATCTACTTTTGGAATCTGCGGCTTTTGGTCATGAAAGCCATTTATTTGGGAAACATCCACTTTTTCTACAGGCATAATGTCTATCCGGGGTACTTCCGGTTTCTCTATTTTGGGAATATCTACTTTAGAAACATGATTAGAAAAACTAAACATTTCTTTTAATTTTTCTGTAGCAGAAATTACAAATCTCTTTCCTTTCCCACCCACTATTTGTCCTGCACCCGTGTAGAGAAGCACCTCCCTGACTAAAATAATTACAAAAAAACACAACAAAATTTTCTTTACATTATGCATTCTCTGCTTAACCAATACTATCACTCCACTGCTTCTCTTTATTGAAAAGTTTAATCTATGACTCAATCAAACCTATCAACCTTGTTCTATATTTTACTAAATCTATATTTCTTTAACCAATTCCGTTATTACTACAATTATCTTTTTCTACTATCTTTGTTGTTGTCGTTGTACCTGACAAAATGTAAAGTTCTTAGTTAAAAACTTGGATCTATTGTAGG
>JAGLHV010000375.1 GCA_023143305.1 bacterium
CGGTAGAAAAATAACTATTGCTATCCCTGATTTTGAAAATGAATCGTCTTTAAATGATAAGGAAAATTTTTCAAAAAAAATAGCGGTAATTTTAAAAAATGATTTAACTATGTCAGGATGGTTTGAAGTTATTGATAAAAAAGATAGTGATATTGATATAGGAACCTCATCAGATATAGAAGCTTTAATTAGAGGAAAGTATAAGATAAAGAAGGGAATGTTGGTGTTGGAATGTTCTCTTTTTTATGTTCCAACCCAAAAATGGATTATCGGTAGAAATTATGTAACCAGTAAAAAGAAATTACGTTCACAGATTCATAAGTTCAGTAATGAAGTTATTTTCAGGTTAATCGGGGAAAAAGGAATTGCCCATAGTAAGATTGCTTTTGTTTCTGATAGTTCCGGACATAAAGAAATTTATGTTATTGATTGTGATAGTTATAATTTGCATAAATTAACCAGGGATAAATCTTTAAATGTTTTACCCCGTTGGTCTAATGATGGAAAACGCATTATGTATACCAGTTACAAACGTAAAAATCCGGATCTTTATTTAATAATGGCCAATGGACAATATAATGTTCCTATTTCTTCCTTTCAGGGGTTAAATTTAAGTGGTGATTGGTCACCTAAAGGGGATAAGCTTTTGATTACTTTAAGCAAAAGAGGGCCGCCTTCGGTTTATATTTTTGATTTAAAGAGAAAGAAAGTTCGCCGTTTAACTTATTTCTGGGGAATTGATTGTTCCCCTTGTTGGTCACCTAGTATGAGGGAGATAGTTTTTAGTTCTACCCGTACAGGAAATCCTCAGATTTATGTGGTAGATAATGAGGGCACTAATCTGCGTCGGTTAACTTACAAAGGATGGTATAATGTTACACCCAGCTGGTCACCAAAGGGAGATAAAATTGCTTATGTATCTTCTGATAAAGAAGGATATAATATTTATACTATAGATGTTAATGGCTCTAATGTCCGGCAGTTGACTAAAGATGCCGGTGATAATGAAGATCCTTCTTGGTCCCCTGACGGTCAGTATATTATATTTAGTTCTACCCGTAGAGGAAAATCCGAACTTTATATGATGAGAGCGGATGGAACCGGTCAATTTAAATTTCTATCTTTGAAAGGAAATTGTTTTACTCCCTCCTGGTCGGATTGATCCTGAGCTACTGCAGGGAGTCGAAGGGGATTGAGTTTGATTTCCCACAGCTTGCTGCAAAAAAGTTATGTTGGATAAACTTTCGATACCCTGTAGCTTGCTGCGGGGTAGTT
>JAGLHV010000376.1 GCA_023143305.1 bacterium
GATGGTGGGCGCTGTCCACTTACAGGGGTTTCCAAGATAATTGTCCAAGTCCATTTTTCAAAGATAACTCATTTGTAGTTTTTTTATGAAAACTTTAAAAATATTTATCTTTTTTTGAAAAAAAAACATTTTTCATTTTTTTTTCATTTTTCATTTTTTTGCATTTTTCATTTTTCCTTTTTCATTTTTCCTTACTTAAAACGATAAAATAAATCATTCACTAATATCATTTAAATAACAAGTATCCAAATACCTATGCTCACCTATCATTTTTCACTCAACATTGAAATAACATCTATACCTCTGATATCGTTGGTTCTATTTTGTTCAGTTAATAATATAATAGTATCTCTCTCTTGTAAAGCAATTTCATCCTTTCCATTTATTCTCGCACAAACCAAATCTTGCTTTCCTAAATCACGAATAGCTATTTCTACTAACCAGGCAAGTTCTCCTTTACCATAAATAATAAATTTTATATGTCCTTTCTTGTATTCTTTAAGAACTACAGCTTGTATTTTTAATTTCATTGTTTTCAATATTTCCATTGTTTTTAAAGTATAATAATAAGATTTCTTTGCTTTTTCGGTAAAACCTTTGGGGGTTAGAAAATACTGGACTTTTTTCTTGTTTAACTGTTTCACTTTTACATAACCTTTATTTATCAATTTTTTTAAAATAATATTGGTTATCCCCAAAGACATACCCGAGTTTTTAGAAATTTCTCTCTGGGTAACATTCAAATCTTTGTCTATTTCATTTATTATTTTTAATTCTTTTTCTCTGGATTCTAAAATAATCATTATTTAACCACTTTCTTCCATTTGTTCAATATTTGAACATTATAAAAAACTATAAGTTTTATGTCAAGTATTTTTTATTGAAAAACAATGTGGGTTTGGATATATATTCCAAACCCACATTGAATGAAACTACTTTAAATATTATAATAGCATTACAATATATTGAACAAAATATTACAATACTAAAATAATATATTTTGATTTCTTAACTATTTTCTTTTTTAATCTTATTATAAATATTTTCTATTTTTTTACAATCTTCGTTCACTTAAATTTTTATATCTTTCACCCAATGCCAGTTTGTTCGAAACCATTCCACTGTCCGTTTGATTCCTTCTTCTATATTTATTTCCGGTTTCCATGAAAAAAGTTCCCCGGCTTTTTTAATCTCTGCCCAAGTGGCTGTAACATCTGCCGGATGTCTGGGCAAATATTTTATTTTAGCTTTTTTCCC
>JAGLHV010000377.1 GCA_023143305.1 bacterium
ACGGTTCTTCCCTGGCTGTCGGTCAGGCGGCCGTCGTCTAAAATCTGTAAGAGTACATTAAAAACTTCCGGATGGGCTTTTTCGATTTCGTCAAAAAGAATCACTGAATAGGGCCTTCTTCTGACTTGCTCGGTTAAATATCCTCCTTCTTCATATCCTACATAACCGGGAGGTGCTCCTAAGAGACGTGATACAGAGAATTTTTCCATAAATTCAGACATATCAATGCGCACCATAGCTTTTTCATCGTCAAATAAAAACTGAGCTAATGCCCGGACTAATTCTGTTTTTCCTACGCCGGTAGGGCCCATAAAAATAAAAGAACCTATAGGACGGTCGGCTTCCTGCAAGCCGGCGCGTGCTCTTCTGATGGCATTAGCTATAGCGGTTATTCCTTCTTCCTGTCCGATGACCCGTTCCTTAAGTTTTTCTTCTATTTTTAGCAATTTATGAATTTCACTTTCTACCATTTTAGAGACGGGAATTCCTGTCCATTTGGAAACAACGTCGGCGATATCTTCTTCGTCCACCACTTCTTTTAACATTTTTTGATTTTTTTGCAGTTGGTCTAATTTATTGGTTTCTTCTACCAGTTGCTTATTTAAGTCAGGCATAGTTCCATACCTTAATTCGGCTGTTTTTCCTAAATCACCGATGCGTTCGGATTTTTGTGCGGCTATTTTAGTCTGCTCTATTTTTTCTTTAATCTGACGGATTTTTTGTATTCTTTCTTTTTCTTTTTGCCAGTGTAGTTTCATCGGATTAACTTCTTCTTTCAAATTGGCTAGTTGTTTTTCTAATTTTTTTAGTTTTTCTTTACAGGAAGAGCTATTTTCTTTTTTTAAGGCTGCTTTTTCTATTTCACCCTGTCTTATTTTTCTTTCCAGCTCATCTATTTCCGAGGGCATGCTATCGATTTCTATACGCAGGCGGGAAGCAGCTTCGTCTACCAAATCAATGGCCTTATCCGGTAAAAAACGGTTGGAAATATAGCGGTGAGAAAGAACGGCAGCAGAAATAAGAGCATCATCTTTTATTTTTACCCCGTGATGTACTTCATAGCGTTCCTTAAGCCCCCTTAAGATAGCAATAGTGTCATCCACATTTGGTTCTCCGATGTAGATGGGCTGAAAACGCCTTTCCAGTGCTGCATCTTTTTCGATATGTTTGCGGTATTCGTTTAAAGTAGTGGAGCCTATACAGCGTAATTCTCCCCTGGCTAAAGCGGGTTTAAGCATATTAGAAGCATCCATGGA
>JAGLHV010000378.1 GCA_023143305.1 bacterium
ATTATTTAGTTACTAATAATTTTCCCGCTTCTGTTAATTTTCGCATCTTACTTTGTGAATTAGTTTCTATATAATATCTCACTACCGGCTCTGTTCCCGAAAAACGAATCATTACCCAACTTGTGTCCTGCAAAACGAATTTGAATCCGTCAATGGTTATTAATTCAGAAACCTTTAAATCTCCAAATTTAGAAGGAGGATTTTCTTTTAATCTTTTTTTTAGTTGTTCCATCTTCTCAGTCGTAAGACGAAAATTAATTCTATCGGTTAAAAAGAGTCCAAATTCTTTATAAAGATTTTTTAAAATCTCTTTTATTGATTTTTTTTCATAAGCAACCATTTCCGCTATAAGCAAACAAGCTAATATTCCATCCTTTTCCGGAATATGCCCTTTTATAGTCAAACCTCCACTCTCTTCTCCTCCGATAATCATCTCTTCTTTGGTCATTATATCTCCGATATATTTAAAACCTACCGGGGTTTCTCTTACCGGAATTCCATGTTTCTTTGCTATCGCATCAACAAAAGAAGAAGTAGCTACTGAACGGGCTACAACTCCTTTCCATTTCCTTGTCTTAAGTAAATGGGCAAGGAGAAGAGCCAATACCTGATTAGGGGAAATAAACGACCCATCAGCATCAATAATACCAAACCGGTCAGCATCACCGTCTAACCCCAATACTAAAGATGCCTTTTCCTTTTTAATCAAGCTTGCGGCCTCAGACATATTTTTAAAGGAAGGTTCCGGCGTATGTCCTCCAAAATAAGCATCTGTCCAATCATGTAACCGCTTAACCCGGCAACCAGCCTCTTGTAAAATATCATCCAAATAATTACGTCCTGTTCCATACATTAAATCAACTATTATTTTCGGCCTTCTTTTCCCTATCATTTTTAAATCAACTAACTGATTAATTCTCCTCATATAAATTTTTTGTAAATCAACATACTTTATCAGTTTTTTTTCCAACCCTTCCTTCAAAGGCATTTCTTTTATTTTTATGCCCTTCTTTTTTAAAATAACACATTTTTTTTCTATTATTTTCGTTTCTTCCGGTAAAGCCGGGCCACCGGAAAAACGGGAAAATTTTATTCCATTATATTCTGCCGGATTATGACTGGCAGTAAAATTAATTCCTCCCTGCATTTTTTGCCGACAGATATAATAAGCAATTACAGGTGTAGGAACATCCCTACAGGAAAGATAAGCTCTTATATTGTTTGCAGCTAAAACCATAGCCGCTTTTTGGGCAAAT
>JAGLHV010000379.1 GCA_023143305.1 bacterium
TTAAATATCAATAGATTCCTGCTTTTGCAGGAATGACCCTCCTTATTCGCCTAAGGCGGAGCGGGCAGGCAATACAGGTAAAAAGGATATTTTGCAGAAGTCTATAGCATAGAAATAATAAGGAGGAAACTAAAATGGGGATTTTAATTGAAGTTTTGGAATTTTTAGATGAAACGGGGCAAGAAATGGTGCATCGTCTTCCAGAGCATGGTTCCGGAGATATCAAAATGGGTGCCCAGCTTATTGTCCGGGAAAATCAAAAAGCAGTATTTTTTCGTGACGGAAAAGCGTTAGATACCTTTGGACCGGGCCGGCATGTTTTAACGACTGAAAACATTCCCATTATTACCCGGGTTTTAAGTTTACCTTATGGTTTTACCAGTCCTTTTAGGGCAGAAGTGTATTTTGTTAGTGAAAAAGTTTTTATAAATATGAAATGGGGGACAAAAGAACCTGTTGTTTTTCATGATTCAGAGCTGAAAATGGTTAGACTACGCGGATTTGGGATGTTTTCCACCAGAATTACCGATGCTCAACTTTTTGTAAATAAGATTGTAGGAACTCAGGGTAGTTATAATTCCGGACTATTGGAGGATTTTTTTAGGGAAATAATAGTAGGCAGATTAAATGACCTTTTAGGAGAAAATTTGAAAACAATATTTGATCTTCCCCAATATTATGATGAATTAGCCGTAGGAATGAAAACAAGAGTCAAGGATGATTTTGCTAAATACGGGGTGGAATTGGTTGATTTTATCATTGGGTCAATTACTGTGCCCGATAAAGTTCAGGAAGTTATTGATGAAAGAAGCGGCCTGGAAGCAGTAGGGGGCCTGAAAGGATATATGCAATTTAAAGCAGCCCGGGCAATAGAAGAAGCAGCTAAAGGACGAGCAGAAGGAGGAGGAACTGCCGGAGCAGGAATGGGTATGGGTTTAGGAGCAGGAATGGGAATGATGTTACCCGGGATGATTATGCAGTCAATGCAGGGAAATACTTCTCTTCCCAAGGGTGCAACAATAAAATGTACTAAATGCCAGGTGACTATGGCTGCCGGGGCAAAGTTTTGTTCTAATTGCGGAGAAAAATTAGTTCACGAAGCAACAAAAACCTGTCCGGAATGTAAGAATACTATTCCTTCAGAGGTTAAATTTTGTCCTGAATGCGGTAAGAAATTGTAAGATGTGGTTTAATAAAGGCAAAATATGTTTCTCTCTAAACGCGTAATTTTACCCTTCGGGCACGCAAAAA
>JAGLHV010000038.1 GCA_023143305.1 bacterium
ATTAGGATATTTATCATATTTTTCACGAATCTTACTGCTCCTGTAAAATTGGGATAAAATCACATAACTCCCATCGACTATTTTTGTATTCCTGATTTCATCTTCAGAAATTAATGTTTCATGGATTTTTTCTCCCTGCCTTATCCCTATTATGTTGAATTTACATTCAGGTTCAATCGCCCTGGCTAAATCAATAATCCTATTAGAATTAATTTTTGGAACGAAGATTTCGCCTCCCACGGATTCTTCTAAAGCTTTAATGGCAAAATTCACACCTTGTTCCAATGTTATCCAGAAACGGGTCATATTCTCGTCTGTCAATGGAAAATCTTTTATATTCTTGCTTTTTAGGTTTAAAAACAACGGAACAACACTACCTCTTGACCCCATCACATTACCATATCGTACCACACAAAATTTTACCAACCTCCCTGAATAGGCATTGGCCGCAACGAATATTTTCTCCGCTACCAGTTTTGTAGCACCATAGAGATTAATAGGATTAACTGCTTTATCCGTGGATATGGTCACAACCTTTTTTATTTTCATATCAATTGCGGCATCTACAATATTGTTTGCCCCCACAATGTTTGTTTTTACTGCTTCGGTAGGATTATATTCTAAAGCCGGAACTTGTTTTAATGCAGCTGCATGCACAACATAGTCAACACCGTAAAAAGCCCTGCATAAGCGATCTTTATCCCTTATATCACCCAAAAAATAGCGGATGGGATACCTGGAAGCAGGAAAAGTTTTTGCCATTTCGCTCTGTTTATATTCATCACGGCTAAATATTATTAACTTTTTTGGTTTATATTTTTTAAATACGATTTCTGTAAATTTCCGACCAAAAGAACCCGTTCCTCCAGTAAGCAAAATAATATTATCTTTCCAATTCATTTCAATGCTTCTCCTTCCTTCTATTGATAATTTTTACTTTCATTCTACTAACCCTGATAAAACTTTTACTAAATTTTCCGTTTTTTCCGATATTTCTTTTATCCTCTTTAATCTATCCTGATATATTTCCGCAATATTTTTTTCTTCCTTATTTATAAAAAGACTTGAAGATTTATTGAGCGTTTCTTGCGTTTTCGCAATTTTATCTGTGCTTTTTTTCATCCGTTGAATTAACCCATTTTTAAAACAATTAATAACAATTTTTAAAACATCAAGATTTGCCCGGTAAAAATTTTTTCTCTCTCCTTTAATCCATACCTTCTTTACTGCATTCCATCTCTCTAACTCGCGAATGTTTACACTGGCATTACCTTTACTAATCTTCAACTTATCAACCATATCATCTAAAGACAAAGGCCCGGGACTTAAAAATAATAATGCATATAGCTGTCCAACTATGCGATTTATACTCAAACTTTCACTTAATTGCCCGATTGTCTCAATAAATTCTTCTTCAATTACTTTAAGTTTAGAATTCATAAATAAAGCCTTTCTCTTTTTAATATTTACATTTATTCCTTTAAAAAATTAAAAAGGAAACAATTTTTGAGCATATCTTTCATTTGCATCTTTTAGAACATTCTAAATATATTATATACCAAAAACCTATTTTGTCAATAGAAAAAACAGACCCACCGGTACTAAAACCTTACCCTTTTTTATCCAGAACCCTTACTTTCTTTTTAATTGTCTCACTAACTAATTTTACCTGCAATTTATTTAACTCCGGACACATAGGAAGTGACAGTACTTCTTTTGCTGCTTGTTCACTTTGCGGAAAATCACCCTTTTTATAACCTAAAAACTTAAACGCTTTCTGTAAGTGTAAAGGAAGAGGATAATGTATTGCGGTAGCAATTCCTTCTTCTGCTAATAATCGTTTAACTTTATCTCTATTTTTTACCCTAATAGTATACTGATTATAAACATGTTTCACCCCTCTATCGGCAATAGGAAGAATAACCCCTGTTTCTTTCAACAAGCTATTGTACATTTTTGCTATTTCAATTCTCTTATCTATCCATTTATTCAAATTTTTCAATTTAACCCTTAAAACAGCCGCCTGTAATGCATCCAGCCGGCTATTACAACCAACAAGGGTGTGTTTATATTTTTTCATCGAACCATGTTGATGTAACATTTTAATTTTAACAGCAATTTTTTTATTATTAGTAAGAATCATCCCTCCATCCCCGTATCCCCCTAAATTTTTGGAGGGGAAGAAACTTAAACACCCAATATCTCCCATTGCCCCTACCCTCTCTTCTTTGTTTCCTTTTCCCTGCCCTTTGCCTTTACCTTTTTCCTTAGCTATCAAGCCGGAATACCGGGCTCCGATTGCCTGAGCGGCATCTTCGATTATTTTCAGCTTATATTTTTTAGCTATTTTAAGGATTGAGTCCATTTCGGCCGGTTGTCCGTAAAGATGCACAGGAATTATAGCTTTTGTTTTAGAAGTGATTTTTTCTTCTATCTTTTTTACATCTATATTATAACTTTTTAAATCGATATCTATAAAAACAGGCTTTGCCCCGCGTAAAATTATTGCTTCCACTGTAGCAGTAAAGGTAAAAGGCACAGTTAATACTTCATCTCCGGGACCAATATCATAGGCCATTAGGGCCAGCAATAAAGCATCCGTCCCCGATCCTACCCCCACAGCAAATTTAACCCGGCAATAGTGAGCAATTTCTTTCTCGAACGCCTCCACTTCCGGACCAAGAATAAAACAGGTACTATCTAAAACCCTCCTAATCGCAATGTCTACTTCTTTTTTAATTGATTTATATTGGGCATTTAAATCTATCAACGGAATTTTTACTTTGTTCATTTTTACTCCCTCTTATTTTAGTGTCCCGGCTTAAAAAAAATCCGAATAAATATTTAAAATCAAAATTAAAACTGATCATTCTTTCATCAAATTTTACTTCTAAATAATAACAAAAAAACCATGAAAAAACAAGAAATAACTACCCCTCAGTCCCAGTATTTATTATGATTATCATTTTCAAAACACATTTTTTTCTATAATCAGCAAGGCAAAGACTATTAATAAAACATTCAAACCTCTAAATAAAAAATAAAATTATCTTTCTTTACACCAAAAATAAATTTTGCTCTGCATTTTTATTAATAATAATATTATAGAAAAAATAGTTATATACAAACCTATTCTAAATACGATCGGAATTTCATAAAAAAACTTTACCGTAGATGTCCCCGGGGATAAATATACCGCCCGCAAACAATAATCTGCCCTATATATTTTATTCTTTACCCCGTTGACATAAACCCTCCACCCAGGATAATAAGTATCACTCAAAACAAGCCAGGCAGATTTTTTTAAAACGCATTTAATTTCAACTTTAGTTGTTTCATACTTAGTAATTGCAACCTCACCCTTGCTTTTCTCCCGGCATTCTACCTCGTTAAAATAACTATGTTCTTGCTCTTTTACTCTGTGGATATTGGATTGTTCCAATATCACTTCTTCCGACGGATTAAAATCACGACTTTTCATATATTTTAATATTTTATTTTCCGGCAAAAATTTTACTTTGTTTACCAGGAATGCCCTAGGGAAAAAATCAACATTCTGATAAATGCTTATTCTCCCATCTTTCACCTTTTTATAACCGGCATTAGCAAAAAAAGGGCTAAACAAATATTTAACATTAACCAAATCCAAAAGTTTATCAATCTCTTCCATTGAACCTGCAAAAAGAATCGAATCTAAAAACCGATCATAATGTTTTAGCCTTATATCCTGTCCTCTTAAATTAAAAAGGTGAAAAGGCATATTTATATTACTGTAAAGATTATCTTTCAAATTCAGCCAGGCATGTAAATAAGTCCTACCTTCTCCATCTCTTCTTTCAGAAACATTCGGCGTTAAAAAAAACCGGTAAAAATTTTTATCTTTTTTTAAAAATTCAATTTTTTCCCCTCTAAAAAGGAAAAAAAATTCTCTTAAAGCCGGATTCTGATTTATCCCAAGAATAAACAAATCAATTACTATAATAATAAAAATTATACTCTTTATCCATAATTTCTTCTTATTTATATCCACATCTTTATTTGATTTACTAAATAATCGCGACATATATTCTGATAAATAATCAATGCTTAATCCACTAATAATACACAAAAAAAATACTACCAAAAACATAAATGTTGCCGGATAACGAATCCAGTGTAAAAAGAAAAAGTGGCGATACAACAAATAATAAACAGGGGTATAATAACCAAAAGCTAAAATCATGCAGGAAATTAAACAAAAATAAAAAAAAGACAGGATTTTGTCTTTTCGTTTGAAAAGCAAATAAAATAGTGAAAATAAAAACGGTAATACTCCTATGTAAAAACAATTTGCCCAAAATTGCCCTTCTGCCCAACATTTTTCTTTTAACGGATTGCCAAAGAAAAAAGGTTTAATAAAAGTTATTAACCGCTGAAAAGAAAAAGACCAGATAGATGCCATACTAAAATCAAACCCCTTTCCACCCCGCACGGAAAGACTTAAAAATTCTAATGAAGGCAAAAATTGAACAGAAGAAAAAACAATACTTAAAAAACCCGCACTAATAAAAACAAATCCTATATTTAACAAGTGATTTTTTGTACATTTTTTTTTCAATATAAATGTTCCAAAAAAATTATAAAAAAACAAAATTAATAATGTATATATTAAATACTGAATATGTCCGGAAAAAAACTGATAACTCAAACACAAAGCTAAAAACAATATGATTTTTTTTTCTTTTACACCTCTCTGAAATAACAACACAATTAAAGGAACCCATATTATTACCCCTAAAATACTTAAAAATTGTAAACGGGTACTGATACATCCATTAAACATAAACAAAATTGTAGAAATAAGTATAGCCATTTTCGATATCCGTTTAGTGAAAATTTTATCAGTAGAGAAACTATTCATTAACAAAGCAAAAAAATACCCCCCCATAAAAAGATGTAATACTACAAAAATTTTATAGGCTAACGGAAAATTAAAAAGATAAAATAATATGGTAAAGGGATAAAATAATGCAGATTGCAGATTGGCTAAAAAAGGCATTCCTGAATAAATATAAGGATTCCATAACGGCAGTGTCCCTTTAATTATGTTTTCTTGTGCAAAAACACGATAAGGATGAAATTGATATAAAATATCCTGAATAAAAAAACAACAGGGCCTAAATAAGATTTTAGACAAAAATATAATAATTAACGACAAAGAAATAAAACAAAATAATTTTATATCTTTTGCTCTCATAAACTTTTCTTTCTATTTAAAATTAACAAAAAGCCAGTAAATTTAAAGGTATTTTTAAATAATTTTTCTTTTATAAGGTTTTAATTTAGCTTTCAGGATAAACAATAAATATTGTAAAATAGTTTTTGTTATTTTCATTTTACTTTTGCCTTCTTTCAAATCATATCTCAAAACAAGCGGCACTTCACTAATATTAACAGAAATTCGCGACAATTTAATCAAGAGTTCTGCCATACAGATAAAACCTTTTTCTTCTATGAGACCCCCCCCCCACAGCCGATATCCTTCCTTAAGCACCCACCCCTTATAAGCTCGGTATCCACAAGTATAATCTTTTACTCCCTTTAATGGAAATAAAATTTTAAGTACTGTATTTACTGCCTTACTTAAAAAAGAGCGATAGAAGGATAAGCCTATTTCTTTTCCGCCTATTTGATAACGGGAAGCAATTACTATATCACTGTCATTTTCTAAATATTTTTGCATCGATAATATTAATTGCGGATTATGAGTATTATCTGCATCCAGAGTAACTACAATATCACAATCCTTCACAGTATTAATAACATTAAATATTCCTGTTTTTATTGCCTTCCCCAATCCTTCATTATTTTGATGTTGAATAACTTCCAGAGAGATTTTATCGGAATATTTTACGGCTAATTCCAAGGTCCTATCGGTACTTCCATCATCAACCAAAACAATCCGGTAATTCTTCCCTTTCATTGTTTTAGCAACAGCTTGAAATAAGGATGAAAGAGTGGGTGCTTCATTATATGCAGGTAAAATTATAATAACCATTTATTTATCGTTTCTAATTAGCAAGGTATTTTTCATATAATCTTTTTATTTGTTTTTCTGCCCTTTACATTTTTCGTTTATTTTTTTTAGATTATTTTTATACATTTTATTACCAGGATTAAATTCCAGTGCTTTTTCGACCATAGATTTCGCTTTTTTATACATTTTTTGCGAAAAATATATCCCTCCGATATTACTATAAGTTGGTGCAAAATCCGGATTAATTTTTAAAGCTTCCTCATAAAAAGAAAATGCTTCTTTTAAATCCCCCCGTTTAAAATATTGATACCCCATTGTATTATAAACTAAAGCATAATCAAACTTAATAAGTGCCTTTTCATAATTAGAACCAAAATTATGCAAAGTTTCTACTCGTTTTTTTAACTCCAGTATCTTTAAAAATTCTTCTTCTGCTTCTTTGTCTTTATCCAGATTCAAAAAAGCAATACCTAACCAATAATGCGCTTCTATAAAATTCGGTTCTATATCAACTGCTTCCTGCCAGATAGAAAGAGCCCTTTCGTAATGACCTTCGTTAAAATATAAAGAAGCTAAATGGAAACGAAAAAAGGGTTCTGTCGGATTTAAAAAAATTGCTTTTTTATATTCGCTCAAAGCATTAATTAAGAAATTTTTAGAACTAATTTCGTAAAAAAAACGCCCCAATCGGTCACGATAGTAAGGATCATGAGGACTAAGTACTACCATTTTTTTATAAGCCCTTAAAATTTCTGCCTGCAAATATTTTTCCGGTACTTTTTTTTTGTTATATTTAGATAAAAAAGAATCTCCTAATTTTTTATAATAATCAGCATTTAAGGGATTAAAAAAAATTGCTTTTTCCCACTTTTTCTTCTGCGCACAGCATTCCCCCAAAAAAACCATTATTATAAAAAACATTAAACAAAAAATTACACTTTGAGTGAACATGAAAATGTTCTTTTTATACGAAAATCTATAAAAAGAATCACTGCTGAAATTAATTATTGTACTTACAAATAATATTAATAACAACATAATAGCCGGTAAATGCAAATTGAAATCCACTAAACTATGACTCAAAATTGCTATGATCCCGCATAAGGCAGCTATAATATACTTTTCGTTTATATTATCTTTTTTATTTAATTTAAAATCAGTTTTATTTAATAGTTTTATTCCTTCTCTAAAAAACAAATTGACTATCCATAAAAAAATAATTAATGCACCAACTCCTATTTCTGCGACTATTTGTACTATTTCATTATGAGCAAAACGTGCATATTTGCCATAACGGGCTAACACACCTATTACCGGGAAATTATGCTGATAGAAACCAAGCTCGAAATTTTCCACTCCCACACCTAAGAAAAAATTATCTTTTATTATAGCAATAGCTGACTTCCAAATGTTGGGTCTCTGATAAACATACGGGTCTATATTCCCCATTTTAAATAACCTTATTAAAGAGGCTTCCGGAAAAATAATAAACAAAACTAATCCTGCTATTAAAACACTTATAATCCCCCAAATTTTAAATCGTATTCCAAAAACGAATAAACAAACAACAAAAAGAGAAAATACACCTCCCCGCGAATGAGTAAGAATCAAACAAATAAACATTAAACTAATAGCTATAAGAGAATAAACAACCCAGGAACCCTTTAATTTTTCAGATTTTGACCTTTCTTTTTTATACTCATCAAAACTCTTAAAAGACAAATCATTAGAAAACAAAAAATGTCTTTGTTTCAGGAATAAATTACTCATCCCTATTGCTATCCCTACCACTAAATAACCGGCTAAAAAATTTGGATTAGGAAAAGTTGCTTTAACTATCTGTCCGGTAAAATACTGATATATACCAACAAACGATAATAATAAGCTAACAATTATAATACTTTGATAGAAAATATTAAAAAATTTTACAGACTTTAAAGAAGTGGTATTAATAAAAAGATAATAAATTAAAAAATAAGTAATAATTTTAAATAATCCAAGCAAACTATTATGCAAATAAAACGAAAAAAATGTAGAAACGATTACAGTCAGCAACAATAAAAGCAACGGAAAATCAAGAACTGTCTTTTTAATATTTATTTCTTTGGAAAAATAAAATTGTTTTAACCATAAAATAAATAAAAAGAAAATAAAAACTTGAACGAAACTAAAAGACAATATCTCTTTTCCACCATTATGCCATGGCAAAAAAATTAATACTAACCACAAACCCCATCTAATTAATTTATCAGTCTTTGACACTTTTAATAAACCTCACATCAAAATATAAAAATAATTCAAGACAAAAGACAGTCGATAGTCCATAGACAAAGACAAATAATAAAAAATAAATACGAAAAGGCAGCTCCATAAATGGAGTAACTACAAACTAAAAACATAAAGGTAAAATGTATTTTGAACAACTTAGCTAATTTTTCGCGTTTGCCCACCTTTTGAGCCTTTCGGGCGACCAAGGGTCGCCCCTACAATGAGCTATCCGCAATCTTTTAACCAATTAACCAATTAACCAATCTAAACCAATTTAACCGTCTTTATCAACCGTCTTTATATCTTTTATCTGTTGTCTATGGAC
>JAGLHV010000380.1 GCA_023143305.1 bacterium
AATTTCTTTCCCTAAACTATGAACTTTTCTTTGTCAACCTCTTTCATGCCTTGTATTCCCGCCCAAATCCTTTATTGCCTCACATACCCTCAAAACCCTCTCTTCCCCCATATCCGAATAAAGAGGCAAACAAATAATTGAATCGGCTATTTTATCCGTACAGGGAAGACTATTTATATATGTAGCATAATATTGTTTATAAACCTTTTGCCTGTGTACCGGAGGATAAAAATAAATACGGGTCATTATTCCCTTTTCTTTCAAAGCTAAAAGTAACTTTTTATTGTTCATACCAAACTTCCGGGGATTAATTAAGATAGCAAAATAATTAAAAGTAGTCCGATTCCCCTCTTTAATCTTCTGAAAATCTATTCCCTCAATTTTACTCAATTCTCTTTTATATAAATCTACAAGGACTTCTCTTTTAGCAATACTACCCTCTAATAAATTCATACTCTTTAAACCCAATATTGCACTCAACTCATTCATTCTGGCATTCAACCCCAGCAAAGAACAATCATAATCACCGGGATTTCCATAATTACGGGCTAATCTTAATTTTTCCGCTAAAGTCTTCTCTTTAGTAGTAATTATCCCTCCTTCACCGGAAGTAATTATTTTAGTAGGTGCTAAACTAAACACCTCTGCATCACCGAAGTTGCCGGCAAATTTTCCTCCAAACCGGGCCCCTAAAGCATGGGCAGAATCAAATATCAATTTAAGATGATATTTACTTGCTAAATTCTCTAACTTCTCCATTTCCGGAGGATTACCGAATATATACACCCCCAGAATAGCCGATGTTTTTTCAGTAATTTTTTTCTCTACCTGGGCAACATCCAGATTAAAAGTTTCCGGATCACAATCAACAAATACAGGGGTTAAATTATTCCAGATTAAAGAATGCACCGTAGCCGGAAAAGTAAAACTGGGAACAATCACTTCCCCGGTTAAAACTAAACACTTCGCTACCAACATCAACCCTGAAGTACAACAAGAAACACAAACTACATTCTCTGTTCTTAGATATTCCCTTAACCTTTCCTCAAAGATTCCCACATACTTATGATTAGTGAGCATTCCATTATCAAAAACCTCTGAATATTCCGGCAAAAGAGATTTTAAATCCGGCACATTCGGCTTATTTATCGGAATTATCCCATCTTTTCTCATCTTGCTTCTCCCCCCTAATTTATAATCGTAGTTTCTGTCTATGAACTGTCTCTTTATTCTTTGTCTTT
>JAGLHV010000381.1 GCA_023143305.1 bacterium
GGGTCTATGGTTTGCTGTAGGGTAGTTGCTTGAATTTGATAAAAAAGTATAAAACAAAAAAAACAGGAGGTAACGATGATTGCTAAAAAAATTGTTTTAAAATTTCCGCATCAATTAGTAGATCAGCCTATAGTATACAAATTGGTTAAAGATTATAATTTAGAGTTTAATATTTTAAAAGCATATGTTACTCCCCGCGAAGAAGGGTTATTGGTTTTGGAACTGAAAGGGACGGATTCGGATTATAAAAAGAGTATTAAATATTTATCCAATATAGGAGTAAAAGTTCAGCTTTTAAGTCAGGATGTTAGCCGCAATGAAGAAAGGTGTACTCATTGCGGGGCCTGTGTAACTATTTGTCCGACAGGTGCTTTGCAGGTAGACCCCTCTACCCGTAAAATAAATTTTTATAATGAAAAATGTATTGCTTGTGGATTATGTATAACGGCCTGTCCTCCCCGGGCAATGAAAATACATTTTTAATTAATTGAGCCATATCCGGATTGTCTTCTGAGATAAATGATAAAAATTCATATAAAATACATTGTTCTGATTATTGTTTTTGGCTTTGTTATTTATGCCAATTCATTAAATAATTCTTTTATTTGGGAAGATCATAAGCATATAGAAAATAATGATTTTATTAAAGATTTTAGTAATCTTCCCGATCTTTTTAATAAAAATTATTTTAATTTTTCCAAAGAAACACAAGGTGTTAGTTACCGTCCAATAACAACCCTGTCTTATTTTATTAATTATAAACTATGGAAGTTAAATCCTTTTGGATATTATCTTTCAAATATTTTAAATCATATTTTTAATGCTCTGTTAGTATATTTCCTGGCTTATTTTCTATTCGCAAATAAAAAAGTAGCCTTTTTATCCGGATTGTTTTTTGTTTCCTATCCCAACCATGTTGAGGCAGTGTCCTGTATTACTTTTAATGAAAATTTATTGGCTTGTATGTTTTTATTATTATCTTTTTATTTATATGTAAAAATTGAAGAAAGAAAAGAAAAAAGAGGAAAATCTCTGCTATGTTTAAGGGTTTTGTCGAATTTTTTTTATTTATTTGCTTTATTTTCCAAAGAAGTTAGTATCGTTTTGCCTTTAATAATTATTTCTTATGATTATTGTTTTCTTCCTGAACAAAAAAAGAATAAATTTATTAAAAGAATGATATCTTCTTATTCCGG
>JAGLHV010000382.1 GCA_023143305.1 bacterium
AAGAAAATAAGTAATAGTAGTGTTTTCTTTTCTTAAATTTACCGGATTAGGAAAATTAGAAACCCGGGTAATTATTTTATCCGGCAAACTAACATTTACTTGTTGGGAAACTAAAGACCACCGGCTCCATAAACCAACTGCATTTTTAGCCCGTACCCGATAAAAATAACGTCCGGCTATTTTATCTATAATTGAATAGCCGGTTAAACTAATAAGAATATTATCATTTACTTTTTTCCAGGTCATTGAAATATTATCTTTTTCCTGTAATTCGTAACAAACAATCCCGGATTCAAGGTCCAGGGAAGAATGCCAAAATATTATATAAGTATTATTAAAAGTACTAAAATAAAACTCCGGTCTACCCGGAACTACAGGAGGAATAAAATCATTTTCCGTATTAGTTTTAATTGATAATAATCCGGGAGAAAAACAAGAAACCAAATCTATAGGGTATCCTATACTATTATCTCCTTTAAAATCATTTGACAATTCTGCTCCTGATTTTGGAATAAAAATGATCAAATAAAAAATAATAATAGATATTAAAAATTTCAACCTTATCTCTATAATATCCGTAATTAATGACATAAATTAACCCCTGTTTCGGCTTTTCTTATCAACTTTCTTTTTCTTCTTTCTAACTAACTTAATTTAAAAGTATTGATTTATTTTGGACTCTATATTGAAGATATTGCTGAATAACCTCCTTTATTTTCAACAATGCCTCATCAAAAGTTTTCCCGTGTGCTAAACAACCGGGAATATCCGGGCAGGAAACCAAGAATCCTCCATTTGCTAATGGTTCAAATACTATTCGTAAATTCATTTTATTCCTCCTTTTTATGCCTTTTAATTCATTGAAAGCATTTTACCGGCAATTTGTATAGTTTTATTAAGTTTTTATTTTGCTGATTGTTTTTTTAAAGATTTTGAGGAAAAGAGAAAGGAATCAACACAAAAAGGTGTTGTACTTTAAAGAAAGGCCAATTTGCGAAAAAATGTAAAAATCAATAGTAAAATGTTTTGTTTGCTTTTGCAGTGATACATTTTGCAGTTTATTTAAATTAACCAATGCTAATTTTATATTTTTAATCACCTTCTTTTTTTTAATAATCCCCCAAACAGTAAAAACTTTATATTGATTACAATGCATTTCTAAAAACAAATTATTGTAATTTTTTAC
>JAGLHV010000383.1 GCA_023143305.1 bacterium
AAAGGAAAGTATTATTCAAATTGGACAGAGATGAAACAATTTTTAAAACAAGAAGAAATGAATGGAGGGCAAGTTTATGATGAGTATGGAGGAAAAATGAAAGTTGAGGATTTTATTGACTTGGTAGAAAGCAAACAAAAAGAACCAAGATATAGCGAAGCTAACACACTTATTAATGGTTACTGGTTTTACGATGGAGAATTTTGTTAAAATAATTTAATAAACAATGAATAAAGAAGAAATAAAAAAAATAAATATTGAAAGGGATTTGGCGGATTATTTATGATAAAAGCAATACTTTTTGATTTTGATGGGGTAATTTTAGAATCTATGGATATTAAGACTAAAGCTTTTGCTGATTTATTTAGTGATTATCCTGAATATGTAGAGCAGATTGTGAAATTACATATAGATAACGGAGGGATGTCGCGTTTTGAAAAGTTTAAAATAATTTATAAGAGTATAATAAAAAAACCGCTTTCACCTGCTGAAATGGAATTGCTAAATAAAAAATTTTCCGAATATGTATATCAGTCGGTTTTGGACTGTCCTTTTGTTGCAGGATCTTATGAATTATTGAATAAATATCATAAAGAGTATCTTTTTTTTGTTGTTTCCGGAACTCCCCAGGAAGAGATGATTTCTATTGTTAAAGAACGAAAATTATCCGGTTTTTTTGTTAATATTTATGGTTCACCGGAAGATAAAACAACTTTAGTTGCAAAGGTATTACGGGATTATAAACTTAGGCCGGAAGAGGTTTTATTTATTGGTGATGCTATTAATGATTACGAGGGAGCAACAAATAACGGTGTAGAATTTATCGGCCGTGTTAGAGATAAAAATATTAATCCTTTTATTAAACTTAAGATAAAAAGAATAATTAAGAATTTGTTTGGTTTAGAGCAATATTTAAAGGAGATAAGCAATGGAGAAAAAATATAAATTACTTTCTTATCCTTTGCATGTTAATACGCCTGTTTATGGGGATGGTTTCCCGTTTCAAATAAAACAGGAAAAGCAGATAGACCGAAAGGACAGTTGTAATACGGCGATAGTTAGTTTTTTGAATCACACCGGGACACATATTGATGCTCCTAAACATTTTGATAATAAGGGAAAATCTATTGGGGAATATGGTATAGAAGAATTTATTTTTAATTTTCCTTATGT
>JAGLHV010000384.1 GCA_023143305.1 bacterium
GTTATAAATAAAAAAGAATTTTTTCATAATGTAGGACGGAAAGCGTATAATCTATACTTTGGATACTTCCATAAGAAAAGGTTTAATTGATAATTGGAAAGAGTATGTGTTTAAATGTTCGTTGGATTTTGATTTAGAAGGAATTATTAAATAAAAACGCAGGCTAAAGCCTGCGACTACCAAAGAAAGGAGGAAAAGTATGCAGGTGTATCGTTGTCGTGTATGTGGAGAAGTATATATCGGAGAGGAAAAACCCACAAGTTGTCCTTTTTGCGGTGCTCATGAGGGGTATTTTGTTTTAGCTAAAGAATGGAAATTAATACATAGTGAGGTCTTATCCGATACAAGTAAAGAAAATTTAAAAAAAGCATTGGATTTGGAAATAAATAATACTAATTTTTACAAAGCCGCTTCGGAAAAAAGCAAAGATGTACATTTTTCCAGTATGTTTAAAGGTTTGTCCAAGGTGGAAAGAGAGCATGCTTCAACTATATGTAAACATCTTAGAATAGCCAAACCGGAATCGAGTGTAGGAGCGGATAAGGCAGTTGATTCCGACCGGGCAAATATAGAAGAAGCTAATCGCAGGGAAAAAAGTGCGGTTAAATTTTATGGGGAAGCAATTAATCAGGCACCGGAAGAAGCCATTAAAGAGTTTTTTAAAGCATTAATGCAGATAGAATCAGACCATATAGCTTTAACCGACTAAAAATATTTAAGAGTTATGCAAAATACAATATTCTGCCTGCCCGCCAGTCTTTAAGGAGGGTCATTCCGCACTTGATGCGGAATCTATAATGTTTTTAAATATCAATAGATTCCTGCTTTCGCAGGAATGACAAAAAAGATAAAAAGCTATTTTGCAGAAGTTTAAAAAATCTTTAATAAAGGAGGGAAGAAGATGACTAAATTAAGAGAGCTTTACCGTTGTAATATTTGTGGAAATGTTGTGGAAATAACCCATGAAGGGGCACCGGCACTGGTATGTTGTAATCAGCCAATGGTAAAACTGGAGGCCAAAACCGAGGATACCGGAAGCGAAAAACATGTTCCGGTAATAGAAGAAATCGATGGTGGAACCACCATAAAAGTAGGAAGTATTGCCCATCCTATGGAGGAAAAACACTATATCAAATTTATCGAAGTCCTGACCAAGGATAAAGTTTTACGG
>JAGLHV010000385.1 GCA_023143305.1 bacterium
CTTATTCAGTTTTACGGGTTGTGTGAAAAGTGCCAAAAGTAAAAAATGATGGAAGTCTATATTTTTTTTGCCATAAATGAAAATGGTTATCATTAGTAATAAAAGAAAGGAGGTGATTACTATGCCAGGTGGAGATAGAACAGGTCCTAGTGGATTAGGACCAAAGACCGGTCGAGCAGCCGGCTATTGTGCCGGTTACCCTACGCCAGGCTATATGAATTCTATTCCCGGTAGAGGTCGGGGTGGATTTGGCCGTGGTTGGGGTAGAGGTAGAGGACGTGGTGGTGGTCGAGGTTTTGGTTGGCAAGGGTTTGCGTATCCTTATGAAAATCCATACTATACAAATGCTTATCCTGCTATGCCATACGCTCCGGAGATTAATCCTCAACAAGAGGCAGCCATGTTAAAAGAACAGTCTAAAGCTTTGCAAGAAGAAATCAATCTTGTAAACCAGCGCATAAAGGAGTTAGAATCGGCTGTAGCATCAAAAGGCAATGAGTAAGCGATAGGTGGGAATAGAATGGAATTAAAAGTTTTATTCCCACCTAAATTTCAGAAGACAAAAGAGGTTAATTATGAAAATAGCAATTTCAACTGATGGAGATTTTGTTTCTTCCCATTTTGGACGTTGTCCACATTTTACTATTGTAGATATTGATAATAATGAGGTGGTTAAAAAAGAGATAATTGATAATCCGGGTCATCATCCGGGATTTATCCCGCAGTTTTTACACCAAAAAGGGGTTGAATGTATTGTTGCAGGTGGAATGGGTGCACACGCTATACAACTTTTTAATGAAACAAAAATAAAGACAATAGTAGGAATAAGTGGTACAATAAAAGAGACAATAGAAAAGCTTGGAAAAGGAACATTAGCAAGCAAAGAAAGTCTTTGTAGTCCAGGTGCAGGTAAGGACTATGGCGTTGAAAAAACTGTCTGTGATCATTCTTCGGAAGAATAATTAAAAAAGAGAGGTAAAAAGATGAAAATTTGTATAACAGCACAAGGGGATAATTTAGATTCCATGGTAGATTCCCGTTTCGGAAGATGCCGGTATTTTATTGTAGTAGATAGTGATACTTTAGAATTTGAGGCAATACAAAATCCAAATACAGAAACAACGGGTGGCGCGGGAATTTTATCCGCTCAACTTATTGCTGAAAA
>JAGLHV010000386.1 GCA_023143305.1 bacterium
TTGGAATAACCGGAGTGTATGCAGAGGAAGAAGAGGGAGTTTTAATTGGTTCAGCATTTGAAGTTAGTTCAGATGTTGCCATAAATTCTAAGTATGTTTGGAGAGGTTTTCTTCTGGATGATGACCCGGTTATGCAGTCAGGACTATACATAAGTGCATATGGTGTTAGTGCCAGTGTATGGGGAAGTTTTGCTATGTGTTCTGATGACGATTGTTTTTCAGACGAGGTTGATTATTCCATCGATTACACCTATAGCACAGATAAATTTAGTTTATCCATAGGGCATATTTATTATGATTTTCCGCTTTTTGATGCATTTAGTAAAGAAGTCTATATAGGTGGAGCAGTTGATTGTCTCTTATCTCCATCTTTAACCTTGTACCAGGATTATAGTGAAGAGGATTCCGGAGGGGGCGATGGAAGTTATTTAGTATTATCGTTAGGCCATAGTCTTTCCTTGGGTAGTGGACCGGTTACGCTTGATTTAAGTGGTCATATTGGGGCTAACCAGGAACTTTTTATCGAGGGTGAAGGGGGAGATATTGCTTTAGGAGCAGGATTGACTGTCCCTTTAACAGCTAAATGTTCTGTTGCACCTAGTATTAATTATTCAATGCCTTTTGGGGATTTAGAAGATGAAGCAGATGGTAATCAGGAAGCAGAATTTTATGGTGGAATTATTCTGTCTTTTAGTATGTAAATACAAGAAAGGAGGAAATAAAAAGATGTTTAGAAAAATGTTAAAAAGGTTTTTTAGATTAGGAATACAAAGTACTTTATATTTAGGTTTGGTATTACCGTTAATTGCTTTTGCGGAAGAAGAGGCAACAGCTGCCACTAACGCTGTAGCAATTGATACGGTTTGGACATTAGTAGCGGCTTTTTTGGTTTTCTTTATGCAGCCGGGTTTTGCCATGGTAGAAACAGGTTTTACCAGAGCGAAGAATTCTGCTAATATTTTAATGAAGAATTTGATGGATTTTTGTATTGGTTCCATGGCTTACTGGTTAGTTGGTTTTGGGATAATGTTTGGGGCCAGTGCAATGGGCTTTTTTGGAACCGACGGGTTTTTCTTAAGTGCCGGTAATCCGGGAACAGGAGATGGATTGTGGCAATATGCCTTTTGGTTATTTCAGGTAGTTTTTGCTGCTACAG
>JAGLHV010000387.1 GCA_023143305.1 bacterium
ACCTTATGCTGAAGCGAAAGAAAAATATGCTCGGGTAAGAGAACTAAAGCGATTGCAGCAAGCAGGGGATTTAGCTATAAAATCAGGATTGAGATTAAATGCCGGGCATGGCTTGGATTACAAAAATGTTATTCCTGTAGCCCAAATTGGGGGAATAGAGGATTTGAATATTGGCCACAGCATAATAGCACGGGCAATTTTAGTGGGATTGTATCAAGCAGTGAAAGAAATGAAAAGTTTGATTGGAAACTAATAGTTCATGGCGAATAGTACAAATTGTGGTATTCTGAAAATTAATAGCGAATGGCAAATGTG
Source organism: bacterium (assembly GCA_023143305.1). GTDB lineage: Bacteria > CBDUZB01 > JAGLHV01 > JAGLHV01 > JAGLHV01 > JAGLHV01. The sequence continues at coordinate 316 of JAGLHV010000387.1, forward strand.
TTTGTAGTTGCTCAATGAACTTGTATTGAGTGTAATCGAAGTATTGAGCAGAAATGTTTGGGATTTTGAAATTGGGAATTTGAAGTTTGGAAGTTTTTTGGTCATTGTTAGAAGTAAAGATGAAAAATTAGAAAGAGAAAGTAGTAAAGAGTTTATGTCTAAAATAAAGATTTCTTTTCGTTGTCAGGAATGTGGTTATAGTAGTTTGCGTTGGCTAGGTAGATGTCCTGATTGTCAACAGTGGAATAGTTTAGTTGAAGAGGCAGAAACAGAAAAAGAAACAGGTGTTTCTCGGTATTTTACTCAATGGAAAAAAGAGAAACCACAATCAATCAAAAAAATTGAAAAAGACAAAATAATTCATTTAGCTACAGGTATTAAAGAATTTGACCATATTTTGGGAGGAGGGGTAGTTCCGGGCTCGTTAATTTTAATAGGCGGTCCTCCGGGTATAGGAAAATCTACTTTATTGTTGCAAGTAGCGGATAAATTAGCAAAAATTGATTTTGAAAGAAAAGAATTATCAGATTTAAAAAAACAGCAAATAGGCTCTTTTTTATCCGGACAAAACTGCAGGGTTTTATATGTTAGCGGGGAAGAGTCAATTCAGCAGACGAAACTTAGAGCGGAAAGGTTAAAAGTCGATGCAGAAAAATTATTTATCGTTAGTGAAACAAATTTGGAGAATATATTCGATTATTTTCAAAACCTAAAGCCCGCTTTTGTAATAATTGATTCAATACAAACAATTTATAAGTCTGTTTTATCCGGTATTCCAGGTAGTGTTGGTCAAGTAAGAGAATGCACTATGGAATTATTGCGTATGGCTAAGAGTAATA
>JAGLHV010000388.1 GCA_023143305.1 bacterium
GAATGACAATAAAGGTAAAAAAGATATTTTGCAAAAGTCTAAATTTTTGATCCGTTCCTTCAACTAAAAATTTCCCCAATAAAACTATCTATCTATACGAAAATGAACTATTATTTCAATTAATAACAAAATGATTATACAAAAAATTTAAAAACTATTCCACTATTTTTTTTACATATCCGGACTGCCGTAAAATCCAGGTTAATAATTTCTTTAAATTATTATTTTATGACAAAAAAATTTCTTTACAAAAAAACACAAAAAATAGTATCATTAAACTATTATTAATAAAATGGTAATCTTTCATTACTACAATCAGGATTAATAATAAACTCTTTAATAATTTCACTATCTAAAATGATTCCTTTTAAAGACAATATACCATCTAAAACTTTTCCTTTTGTCAATATCAGCTTAATTTTAATTAATTTAGCTGTTTTCGGCTATGAGCTTTCTTTAGCCTCTGCCGGAACACTGGACGTTTTTTTCACCCAATGGTCTTTGGTTCCCCTTCATTTTATAGCTCATCCGTTAAAAAACGCCGACAATCTCCTCTTAAGTATGTTTTTTCACGGTGGATGGATACATCTTATAGCAAATATGTTTTACTTAGCTATCTTCGGAGATAATGTAGAAGACCGGATGGGACACTTCAGATATATAATCTTTTACCTCCTCTGTGGAATAACATCTTTTATCTTTCAAATTCTAAATACCCCTCTTTCTCAAATTCCTTTAATCGGAGCAAGCGGAGCTATTGCCGGCATTTTAGGCGCTTATTTCATTCTTTATCCCTGGGCAAAAATCCATACTTTAATTTTTATATTTTCCTTTGAAATACCGGCATTTTTATTTTTGGGCGGCTGGTTTTTTATCCAGATGTTAAATAGTTTTTTTTCCATCACTTCAGCCCCCATTAAAGGATGTACCGGGGGAATAGCCTGGTGGGCACATATCGGAGGTTTTATCTCAGGAATAATATTAATCTTTTTTTTCAAAAAGAAAAAATATTATCGTGCTCTTTATTAAAAAAATTTATTTTTGAATCTTTTCTGAATTTTTTTAATCTAAAAATCAACACTCTTTCCCCCTTTTGAAAAAGGGAGTTACAGTGTAAACCATATATCCGGTTTATTTTGTAAACTATGTTACC
>JAGLHV010000389.1 GCA_023143305.1 bacterium
TTCCAGGCTCTTCCATCGGGGAACGGCCGGGGGAATTTCATCATATTTATAAATACGGGCAATTTCTTCTATTAAATCTATCTCCCTGGTCACCTCCTGTCTAAACGCAGGAACCTTTACTTTCAAATTGGCATTATCCTCTAATAAATCACATTCAAAACCTAAGCGATTAAGAAAATCCAGTATTTGCTTTTTTGAAATCTCAATTCCCAAAATTCTATTAACCTGTTTCGGCCTTAAAATAATATTATGAGGAACAATTTTTTGAGGATACTGATCAATAATTCCTTCTACCACCTGTCCCCCTGCTATTTCTCTAATTAAAGAAGTAACTCTATTTATAGCTTTTGCTGCCATTTCAAAATCAGTTCCTCTTTCAAATCTATAGGAAGATTCTGTAGTTAATCCCAGTTTCTTAGAAGTTCTACGAATATTTATTGCATCAAAATAAGCACTTTCAATAAGTAAATTACAAGTTTCATTATTCACCTGGGAATTACTTCCCCCCATTATACCGGCTAAAGCAACTGTCTTTTTCTCATCCGCAATTACCAACATATCTTTATCTAATGTGTACTCCATGCCTTCCAGGGTTTTAAATTTTTCTTTCTCTTCTGCCCGGCGAACAATAATATGGTGATTATTTATTTGGTCATAATCAAATGCATGAAGGGGATGTCCTAATTCCATTAAGACGTAATTTGTTGCATCTACAACATTATTAATAGCTCTTAATCCTACCATTTCCAGGCGGCGTTGTAACCAAAAAGGTGAGGGTGAAATTTTAACATTTCGAATCACTCTGGCCAGATAACGAGGACAAAGCAAAGGTTCTTTTATGGTTACCCGTGCTTGTTTTCCAATTTCGTTTCCCGTATCTTTTAAGTTTATCTCGGGCAATTTAAAAGGGATATTTAAAGTCGCAGCTATCTCCCTCGCTATTCCTATAAGACTTAAACAATCTGCACGATTAGGTGTAATTTCCAAATCAAAAACTATATCCGGTAAAGAAAGAACTTTTTTGATTTCTTTTCCTAACGAAGTCTCCCGGGGCAAAATAAGCAAACCGCTCATATCATCAGAAATACCTAATTCTTTTGCCGAACACATCATTCCTTCTGATTTTATTCCCCGGATATTAACCAGTTTTATT
>JAGLHV010000039.1 GCA_023143305.1 bacterium
CTCAAATCCATCATAATCCCCGGAACACCTTCCTTAATCTCACAGGAAGAAACTTTTAACATAATAGGCTCAACCAAATCAGAAATAATCGGGAACCTGGAATGTTTTCTTCTTTCTTTTTTAATCATATTACCCTTTCAATAAAAAGCTTTATTTTAGATTTATTTATCTTTAATATACAAAATTACTTTTTATTTGACAAGGAAAAAGTTTGAATTTTTTTTTAAATTGGCTGGAAAAAAAATATTCCCTTAAAATTATTCCGGCAAACCTATAATAATTTAAATTTTCTCCTCTCTCCATGATAATATTTTAGTTTTAAGTACACCACCCGGTAATCCGTTTAAAGCATCATTATAATCCATATCTGCCGTTCCTAAAGAAGTAAAACTATGCACGTTCATCGACCCATCAGCAAGACTGGTTCCTGATAAAATAGCATCATAAGCAGGAGCATATACAGCAGCATAAAGATCCGCAGTACCGTCAAACCTTACAGTACTACCAACCGGCCCTGTTCCATAAATAAGAAAGTTAGTTGCATCCAGCGAGGAATTTACAATACCTGTGCCCCCGGCATCAATATCACCGGAACAATATATAATCACCGGACCAAGTGTCGAATCTATGGTTATCCTGGCAGTTCCTCCGATATTTATAGAACTACAAATATAAGTCCCTGCAGTTAAAACTAAATCAGCCAGCCCCACTAAATTTATCTCCCCCAGATCAGAAGTATAGACCCCGGGCATTTCCGGAGGTTCAAAATCATCTACTGCAGATTCTCCTTCGCTAACCGTTCCGGTAACCCGTTCAGGATTTGTAACAGTACCACTGGTAATAACATCCCCCTGGATCTGGCAATCTCCCCCGGAAAGGTCAACCCCCCCGGCACCGGCAGTAATAGCAAAATCAAAAGGGGCAATATCTATTCGTTCAGCTGTAACAACAATTTTTCTTTTTTCCTGTATATTAGTCACATTAGGCACATAACCAATAGCACTTATCTGATATCGGCCATCCGGCAATACAGCACTTTCTCCGGGAGGAATAGAACCCGGGGTAGAAACACCTATAGAATACTGTCCTGAAGATAAAGTGTCCACAGATCCTACCGATTCCGAAGCAAAAGAGGAAAAACCGGTATAACCGGGATTATTAGTTACTTCGACCATTGCCCTTTTTATTCCGGCGTCAGCCACCTGAACGGCCCGAATTGTTGCTTTTGCTCTTACCGTCGCTTCCGTTTCTATTTTAGTTAAATTGGATAAACCCAACCCAACAGGAATTAAAACTAATACCATTAAAACAACCAGAGGCAGAACCATGCCTTTTTCCGTTAATAAAAATATGTTTTTTTTATCCATTTTTTTTCCCCCTTTATTTAAATTTTTCTAATTTATAAATTATATATTATCAATAAAAAAACCGGGTTAATCCTTGTTTTCTACGGATAACCCGGTCTTTAATATACCTTTTTTTACTTTCCATTTCCCTTGGGTAGCCCAGCCTCCCTGTTATGTATCCGGGACCGTAGCTTTGTGCCTCCGCCTTACGGCGAATTTACCTTTTTCCAATATTTTTAAAAGAACTATTTCTTTAACTATCTCTCATTATAAAAATAGCACACTTTTTAAGAACTGTCAAGCCAAATTCCACCACAGCTATTTATACGATAAAAGCACCATTAATATTCTTTATCTGCCTGACAATATCTTTTAGAGCGTCACACATTTTAACAAAATCTTTAACATCCGAAGGATTTTTAGAAAGGTCTTCAACGACTTTTTCTATTTGTTTACTAATCAGTTCTATATTAGCTCTTTCTTTTACAATTTCTTGCTGTATAAAGTTAATAGCCTCATTTACTTTTTGGGATAGTTCCTGTAATTCGTCATTTTTACGTAAAACCACTTTCTGATTAAAATACCCGCCTCTCAACTTATCAAAAATCTTTTCGAAACGGTAAATAGGCCCGGCAACCCGGTGGGATACTAAAATACTAAGCCCTACTCCAATAACAATAAGGAGTAAAATCCAGGATGTCATTAATACCTTAAAAACATTAATTTCCACTAATTGGTTAACAATAGCTCTATCCAGACAATAAGTTCCCCAAGACACAACCATTCCGGTCAAAAGCATTAATAATAATATAATTATGGTAAACCTCATCTGAAACTTCATCTTTATAAGTTTAATTCTTCTCTTATTTCCACTTTTTTCTGACATATTTTCTCCTTTCTAATTATCCCTTAATTTAAATTAGGAGGACTTACTCCTCCTCTTAAAATAAACTCTTCTCTTCCTGCCGCAGTTCCTTCCTGCCCAACTCCCTTTTTCACTGTCAAAGTAATTTCAATGTAACGGATATCATAACGGTCATTACCTACAACCGGATTCGTCGGTAAAGGATTTCCGTTAATATCTTTATACATAAAATTTAAACCTGTTACTTCCACTGCCGAAAAAGTAAAATTTTTATTCTCAGTTATTCCACCTGCCTTTACCGAATGTCTTTGAACTTTTGTAGTCCCCACAGGAATAGAAAAAGTAATTGTTTCCGTATCTACATTAACCGCCCAATTAAGGTCATTATCTTTAACTCCATCGCGATTTAGATCCCGCACTACAGCGTTAAAAACAATTCTATCATCTTCAGCAATATCTATAGCCGGCCCATTCCCCCCACTACCAACATCCGTATTCCCAAATACATACCCTGCTTGCCGTATTTCTCTAATCATTTGCTGTAAAGCAATTCGGGCATTCTGTTGAACGTCTCTCTGTTGATCTGTCTTTATCCATAGCCTTGTACTCCCTTGATATACAGAAGCAAAAGCCAACATAATCATCCCCAAAATAGCCAAACTAACCATTGTCTCAATTAAGGTAAATCCCCTATTTTTCTTTTTTACCAATTTACCACTCACTTGCCGTCTCCCTTATGGTTTAGCAATAATTGTTTCCAGTGTTACTGTCCTCAATAATGAAGAATCTATAGATTCAACGAAAACAGTTACAGTTTTATAACTGCTAACACCTACAACCGTAGTCACTACCTTATATTTCCGATTACCCCTAACCCCTGCTGCACCGGTAGAAAGAATAATCGGGTTAAACGGATCAGGATAAGTATTATCAGGACCTAATTGAATTTCTCGATAATTAGCCGTTTCAATAGTCCCGGAATCATTAGTATCACCTATTTCATACCCGGTACTGGTAGAAGCAACTCTTTTTACTATTTCAATAAATTCTTCTGCTCGCTGAGTAGCTAATGTATCCCATCTATCCCGCACATTACCTTTCATTACCATACTCAACACAGGAATCAGTCCTAATAAAACAAGAGATAAAAGGACCATTCCTACTATTAATTCTATAAGAGTCATTCCTCTTTGTTCTCTTATTTTACTAACTTTTTTTCTTTCCATCATTATTTCCACCTATAAAAATCATTTCTAAAATTAAATCAAAACACACACTATTTTTCTATTAAACAATATATCTCTATTTTTTAAATCTGTCAAGAAAATTCGGGCAGGAATTTGTTTGGTGATTCTAATAACTTTTAAATTTATCACCAAAAAAATACTTTTCTTTTAAAAAATTTACGACTTTAAAAAAGGCCCTATCATATTTTTTCTTCTCTCCAGGAAAGTATTTTTACCTGATCTATTCCCCCAACCCCTCCTATGCCGTTTAAATTTGCATCATAGATCATATCCGGATTTCCATTACTATCATACTTATAAACATTCATAGCACCTGTAACCAGATTATTTCCTCTTGAAAAACAGTTATACTTAGGAGCATAAACAGCCGCATAAATATCAGCAGTGCCATGTAAATCTATATTACCACTTTCTCCCGTACCATAGAGAAAAAACTTGGTGGCATCTGCTCCGGTATTTACAAAACCAGTCCCTGCAGCATCAATATCACCGGAACAATATAAAAAAACTGCATCCCCTCCGGGGATTGTATTCAGGGTTATTCTAGCATTTCCCCCGATATTTATAGAAGTACAAGTATAAGTTCCCGGATTTATAGTAAAATTACTATTTCCATTTAGATTTATTACTCCTAAATCTATTGCTGTTTCCGGAGCAACCAGGGGAGAAAAATCAGCAACTGAAATATCTCCGTCGGTAACTGTCCCGGTAATAGTTACACTACCTTGACTATTTGCGGTACCACTGGTAATTACATCCCCCTCTACTAAGCAACTCCCTCTAATATCAATTCCCCCATCCCCCGCGGTAACAGCAAAATCAAATAAACCATGATTGTTGAATGGTATCCTGTTAACAAAAGCAACAACTTTTATTGTTTCGCTTGCCTGAATCATATCCGGAACATAACCAATGGATTCTATGCCGTAACGATTAGCCGGTAAAATACTTCCTTCAAAAGCACTTCCCGGGGTAGAAATATTAATTGTATACTGCCCTGTTGATAAACTTTGTACTGCTCCGGTACCGGTATATGCTGAATTATTAACAATTTCAGCCATAGCTCTTTGTATCCCGGCATCAGCTAATTGAAAAGCCCTGATTGTTTTCTTTGCCGATACAACCATCTTTGTTTCTATTTTGATTAAATGGGACAAACCCATTCCCACAGGCACTAAAACTAAAATCATTAACAAGACTAATGGTAAAACAATTCCTTTTTCTGAGTGTAAATACATACTTTTTTTACCCATTTTTTTTCCTCCATTTATCTTTGAGTTTAGCCAACTGTTACCGGTAAATAAAAAACCGGATTACCCATTTTGCTACGGATAATCCGGTTTAATAAACTTCTTCCTTGATTTTTCTTTTATTTTCGGTAACCCGACTACCCGCCATTATTTAGTGACGAGCCCGTAGCTTTGCGTCCCACCTTTACAGATGGTTTGCCTTTATCGATATTAATTTATACTTCACTCATTTTTAGTATAGCATCATTTTTGCAATTCGTCAAGAGCAAAATTAAGTTTTTATACAATTTTTTTCATAGTTACTTCAAATTATTAGTAAAATAATAGGAATTAGACCCGAACTTCAGATAAAGACTATTAAAATTTCAGGTTTAACTCCTATTCATTTTATCTTTTCTTTTTTTTATTTTTCTTTTTAGGAGATTTCAACAATATCCATCCAATAACCACACCTGCGATTATAATAAAAACTAATCCTTTATTGCCCTTCTCAATTTCTTCTTTTTTCTCTTCGGGCTTTACCTCTGCTTTTTCCCCGGAAACAACAGTCTCTACCGGTGCTTCCACTTTTTTACTTTCCAGACGCCTTTCTACCGGAGATGAACCAACTATTTTAACCCCGGCAGCTCCTCTTGCAAACAACATTCCTAATACCAAAAAACTAAAAATTACTAGCGAAAATTTCTTTATCATTTTTTTCTCTCCTATATTTTTTTAAAACTCATTTGTTTACTACTTTCTGTTATTCTCTCCTCCAACTTGGTGCTGTATTAAAATCCAGAACATCCACCTGATAAGCACCCAAAGTAGGAAATTTCGGTGGGATTATGCCTTGTTTAAACCTAACATCATAAACATATTGATCTGAATAACCATGTTCAAATGCTCCCGTAAGACTATTAAAGACTCCATGATAACCCATTTGGTCACCAATTACTCCTCCTAATAAATTCAAATCTCCCCGTAAACCACAACCAAGATAATTTTCTACCTCAAATATACCCTGCGGAGTCATAATAGAGGCTTGTATTGTAATATCATTAGGAGCAGTAGTTCCAATCAAAATATCATCATTCCATGAAAGGATACCTAAAACATTAGTTGCAGCTGGATTTCCAAGGGGATCATCTGCATATTGAATATGATTATCAATAGTAATCCCCCCGGTACTAGCAATAGTAACCTGGGAATCTTGCTGAACCGTACCGGAAAGAGCAGCTACTTCACCGCCGTTACTAAAAATTACCCCATTAGTAGTTCCGGTGTAATTATAAGTATTTGTACCGTCAACAAACTGAGTACTTCCGGTATTCATATCAAGAGAAACAGTATATGTCGTCCCATTATTATGGTCAATACTATATACTGCCGTATTTCCCAGATTTGCCGTACTCATAGTGAAACTATTTACATCCCCCTGAATATAAATACCCCCGGTTACATTAGCTCCATCATTAGGAACATAAACTCCATTAGCATAAGCAGGTATCACAGATCCTTCGATTAAACCCAATGCCGTAGTTTGCTGTAGTTGCATTTGAACAAGTGCAGGCATATCAATTATATCTACACCTCTCTGAAACCCTGCGTTAAATATCGGCCGATCATCACCTGCACTAGCCACTAGATCACCATTATCATAAAAATCCGCATCTAACTGACCCCCGTGAAAAAAATTAGCTGTAGCTGCCGTACAGGTAACTTCATCATTGAAAGTACCGGAAATACCATTGTTCGCGGGATCACCAAAAAAATTGAGTTCATCGTTAAAATGAACCGGACCGGTAAAATCATAACGGGAGGTAAACCAATTATTATTCTGTAAACTGTTACAGAAAAGATTATACCGGGTAAAACTCGGTTTTTGTATTGTTATCTCAAATTCACCACCGGGGCGAACAGCATTGGGACCAAGCGAATCTATTACCAGAGTAGAAGTTTTATCTGCTTTTGTCTCGTATTTTACTGTACTATTTGTTATTATTCGATATTTAAAATAAAAATGGGCTATAGGATTATCCGGACCTCCTCCATGCGGATCCCACCCGGAAGCCTGAGTAGTACTAATAACAACCATAGTGCTGTAACTTCCTGTTTCTAGATTTTCTGAAAAAGTAAGGGTTGCAGAAGTCATTCCAATATTAAATGTATCAGTCGAAGCAGAATTAACCATACAATCTCTAACAAAATTCATCGGATTACTTGTATAAGCCTGTATTGCCGCAGAAACATAATTATTTGTATTCAAGTTTTCTTTCAGATCTTCATTTATGCGCTTTTTTAATTCTATCAATCCTCTATTAGCTGCCCCTTCAGCAAGTTGATCCGCCTGAGCAGAAACTTTACTTTGTCTTACCACCTTAGTCTCTTGTTTTAAAAAAAACACTAATCCTATAGCCACCGGAACAAAAACAACAGCTATTAAAAAAACCATAGGTAAAGCTATCCCTTTCTCATTTAAACCCTTTTTTATCCCTAACATTTTTTTCTACCCCCTCTTTAAAAAAATAACGCATCGACAAAAAAACCGGATTACCAATTTTTTTTAACTTTCGGTAACCCGGCTTTCGCTATTACTTAATAGTGGCCCGTGGCTTTGCGTCTTCGTTTTACAACGAATTTGCTTTTGTCTCTTAAAATTTTAAGGCACTATATCTACTTTCCCTTTACTATAAGGATATCACTTTTTTCTTCTTTGTCAACAGAAAACAGTATTTATTATTATTTACCAAAAAGAAATGTTTCCGTTTTTAAAATCTTTGCGAAAAAAAATAAAAAGTTATTTTCACTGCTTTAAATTAGGCGGACTGACTCCCGAGGTTAATGTTATTTCTTCATATCCTGCAGCTGCCTTTTTGTCTCCTGCTCCTTTTTTTACCGTTAAATTAATTTCGATATAGCGAATATTATATCTATCATTACCAGAAATCGGAAATGTAAAGACATTTCCTGACTCGTCTCTATATTTAAATTCAAGATTTTCCACCCCCACTTGCGGCAAAGTAAAATCCATATCAAGAACTCCATACGCAGATACAGAACGTTTTTGAATTTTTTTTCTGGAAGTACCGGAAATAGGCATCATAGAAAAAGTTACCGTCTCCGTATCTCTATTAACCGACCAGGTAGTAGTATCTTCTTTAAGTCCATCCCCATTTACATCCCTGATTACTGCATTAAAACTAATTCTATTCTGCTGGGCTATATTAATTGCCTGTCCAATACCGGGGGGTATGTCTGTTGAAGCTCTATTTCCATAAATATATCCCGCCTGTTTTATATCCTTAACCATCTGATCCAGTGCTATTCGGGCATTCTGTTGAACATCCCGCCGCTGATTTGATTTGAACCAGACTTGTTGATTTCTTTTTTGCACCAAACTCCCCATCAATACCACCACAGATAAAATAGCAACACTAATTATTACTTCTAACAAAGTAAAACCTTTTTGTTTTCTGTCTTTCTTTCGCATTTTTTTCTCCTCTTTACGGTGAAGAAAGTATCGTTTGCAGTGTTACCGCTTTCAATAATGTTTCTGTGGAAGAACCTAACGGCTCTACCCAAACGGTTATGGTCTTATAGCTCGATGTTCCAATAGGTGTAGTAATTACCCTGTAATGTCTATTAACCTTCATCGTTTTCGCACCTGAAATAAAAGTAATCGGATTATTCGGGTCGGGGTGATTTCCATCGACAAGAGTAAGCTCTTGATATCCTGTAGTATTATTGAGAAGAGCATCGTCATTGGTATCACCATTTATATACCCGGTCGGCGTAGAAGCTATTCTTTTTATGGTTTCAATTAATTCGCGGGTTTGTGCTACCGCAAAGGTTTCCCATCTATCCCGGGTATTAACTCGCATCATCGCTATAAACATAGGCATAAGA
>JAGLHV010000390.1 GCA_023143305.1 bacterium
GTTGCCCAAAATGCTCATAAATGTAATTTGCCTGTAGAAATTTTTGATTGCAAAGGTAGATTTGATATTAAAACAATCTTAAGTATAAGATATTTTTTGAGAGAAAATAAAATAGATATTATTCATTCACACGGTTATAAATCAAATTTTTATGGGCTTTTGGCTGCTTTGAATATGAATATAAAAAGAATTACTACCTGTCATAATTGGTTGGGAACCAGTCGTAAAATGAGGTTTTATAAGTGGTTGGATAAAACATTATTAAATAAGTTTGATAATGTCGTGGTAGTCTCGGATGTTTTGAAAAAAGAGGTTTTAAAAAGTGAAATTTGTGAAGAGAAAGTGAAGGTTATTTATAATGGAACAGATACAGAAAACTTCAAATTCCAAATTTTAAATTCCCAGAAACAAGGCACAAACAGCGAAGGGCAAAGGGCAAATAGTTTAAATTCCCAGAAACAAGGCACAGAGGCACAGGGGAACAAAGGCAAAATAGAGACAGATGGCGGAGAGCAAATAGCAAATGGCAAATGGCGAAAGGCAAAGGGCAACAAAATAAGGGAAGATTTTGGTATTAAAGATGATGAGAAGGTGGTTGAGACTGTTGGAAGACTAACAGAAGAAAAAGGGCATATTTATTTTCTAAAAGCTGCTAAAGAAGTAGAGAAAGAGTATTCAAAGGGAAAGTTTTTAATCGTAGGCGATGGTTCTCTTATGAAAACTTTGAAATTAGAAGTTGGGAATTTGAAATTAGAAGATAGAGTGATATTTACCGGGACAAGAAGTGATATCCCTGATATGCTCAACTTAATGGATGTGTTTGTTCTTCCTTCATTAAAGGAAGGGATACCAATGGCGTTACTTGAAGCAATGGCGGCAAAAAAGCCGGTTATTGCTTCTAAAGTGGGGGGGGTTCCTAAAGTAATTGAAGATAGTTATACTGGTTTACTTATGGAGTCCGGGGATGTAAAAAAATTAGCTGATTCAATTGTAGAGCTTTTGAAAGATAAGAAAAAAGCAAATTTTTTAGCTCAAAATGGCTATGAAAAAATTAAAAATGAATTTTCTTCAAAAAAAATGGCAGAGAAGTATATAAAAATATATAGTGAATAGTCCCAATAATGGTCATAAGTAGTCAGACAATAGTCA
>JAGLHV010000391.1 GCA_023143305.1 bacterium
CCATAAAAATCTCTCCTCTTACTTCTAATCTTCCGGGAGAGGTACCTTTTAACTGGAGAGGAATAGAGTTGACGGTTCTAACGTTTAAAGTAATATCATTGCCTACTTCGCCATTTCCCCGGGTTATTCCCTGAAAGAGAACCCCATCTTCATAAACCAGAGAAACACCTATTCCATCAATTTTCAATTCTACCACATATTCAATATTTTCATCGGGTAACATCTTTTTTGTTCTTTTATCCCATTCCTTTATTTCTTCTGCTGAATAAGTATTATCCAGCGAAAGCATAGGAACACGATGTTTTACTGTCTTAAATAGCTTTAAAGGATATTCACTTATTCGTTGGGTAGGAGAATCGGAAGTAATATATTGTGGATATGAGGTTTCCAACTCTTTCAACCGATACATTAATTTATCGTATTCCGTATCAGTAATTTCCGGATTATTTAAAACATAATAATAATCATCATGCTTCCTGATTTTTTTCCGTAATTCTTCAATTTCTTTTTTAATTTTTATGTTATTGTCCATAAGAAATATCTTATTAAAATTTTATTCTTATTTTTTTATTCTTTGTTCTTTTAGCTTATCTAATATTCCATTAATAAATTTTCCGGATTCAGAAGTACTATACTTCTTAGCTAACTCTACAGCTTCATTAATAATAACACTTATGGGGGTTTCCGTTAAATAAAGAATTTCATAGGCAGCACAACGCAATATATTACGATCAACCACTGCCATTCTTTCTAATTCCCAGTTTTTAGCATATTGACTGATTAAATCATCAATATTTGCTATGTTTTTAACGGTTCCCTCCACTAATTGATTAACGAATTTTACTACCTTCCCGGAATGATGTTCTTGCCCCTGTAAAAAATCCCGATTTTCTTCCTCGTCCAGGTTACAAACATCCATAAAGTATAAAATTTGTAAAGCGTATTCTCTTGCTTTTCTACGCAGACCCATAAATTTTACCGTTTTTAATTTTCTGTTTATATTTTCTAACTGATTTTAGCTTTGTTTCTTCATTTTCCTGAATAAATTTACCATTTCCACTGCTGCTAAAGCACTACTTGCTCCTTTATTTCCCAGCTTAGTCCCTGCTCTCTCAATGGCCTGTTCTAAGGTATCGGCAGTAATTATT
>JAGLHV010000392.1 GCA_023143305.1 bacterium
CTATCGACTGTGGACTATGGACTATAAATTCTAGGAGGAATTTATGAACCGTTGCACAAGATGTATATTACCGGAAACTTACCCTGATATTACTTTTGATAAGAACGGTGTTTGTAATAAGTGTAAGGAATATGAGGAAAAGTATCTTAATAAAGATTATAAAAAACTTGAGGTGGAATTAGATAATATTATTAATTGGGCTAAAAAACAAAACAAACGATATGATTGTATTGTTCCTTTTAGCGGGGGGAAAGACAGTTCCTATACCCTTTATTTGTGTAAAGAAAAATATAAACTTAAAGTTTTAGCAGTTAATTTTAATAACGGATTGCGTACTCCTTCAGCAATAAAAAACATTGATAATATAGTTAAGAAAACCGATGTGGGGTATGTTTGTTACGGACCAAACTGGAAATTAATGAAGAAATTGTATCGTGAATTTTTATTAAAAACCGGTCAATTTTGTTTTGCTTGTGATATGGGAATATGGGCAACTGTGCATAGGGTGGCTGAACAGTACGATGTTCCTTTAATCGTTTCCGGGTTTTCTGCTCAGATAGAATCACGGGGAGCGAAGATATATTCTTATAATAGTAATCTTTTCAAAAGAATAGCAGGAAATTTGATAAGTCCTGAAGAAGCAAAAGATTTTTTACCGGAAACTAACTGGCAAAAAATTGTCAGAAGACTCAAGCATTTTACATTAAAAAGATACAGAAAACAGATTTCATTACCTGATTATATTTCCTGGGTAGATAGTGAAATTAAAGGGACCATAACTAAAGAACTTCATTGGCAGGCACGGGAAGATGGCTCTACCGACCATATCGATTGTTTATTTGCCCCTATGAAAAATTATCTGGTAGTCCAAAAATGGGGCTTTGGGGAAAAAACCACCAAATATAGTGCAATGATAAGAGCAGGTCAAATGACCAAAGAAGAAGCATTAAAAAAAGCTAAAGAAGAAGAATATAGCGAAAAATTAGAATCTTTAGAAACATTTTTAAAATATTTGGATTTATCAAAAAAAGATATTGATAGTGCAAAATCAAAAAGTCATCTTGGTTTTAAGGAATAAAAAATGGGTTCAAAAGCAAAAACATTGGTAAAAGGTTCTATATTAAGGACTTTTAATTTTTTTG
>JAGLHV010000393.1 GCA_023143305.1 bacterium
CGCATTGGAAAAGCTGAATAGGATAAACGGTTAATTGTTTTTGGGGGAGAAAGTGAAAGTAATAATTTTGGGTGCAGGGTTGACTGGGTTATCCTGTGCTTATCACCTTAAACAGAAAAGAAAAAAAAATAGTAATTTTTCTTTCGGCCTTTATGAAAAAGAAGACACTGCCGGAGGTTTATGCCGCTCGGAAATTAGTCAGGGGTTTGTTTTTGACTATACAGGACATTTATTGCATCTAAAAAGTGATTATACTAAAAATTTAATTAAAAAATTATTAAAAAAAAATTTGAAAAGGATAAAGAGAAAGGCCTGTATTTATTCTAACGATACTTATACTCCTTACCCATTTCAGGCAAACCTATACGGGCTTCCTATAAAAGTCGTAAAGGAGTGCATAGAAGGATTTCTTAAGACAAGATATTGTTTGGGAGGGAATAGTTATAATTTTCAGCCGGATACTTATCGTTCTTTTTATGATTGGATTATTGATGCTTTCGGAGAGGGGTTTGCCCGGCATTTTATGGTTCCTTATAATAAAAAAATATGGACTGTTCATCCTAAAAAAATGACCTGTGAATGGATAGGGGAGTTTGTTCCTCTTCCTAAAATAAGAGAAGTATTGGCCGGGGCATTTATGCCGCAAGGTAAAACATTTGGTTATAACAGTTATTTTTATTATCCCCAGAAAGGGGGTATACAGGTCTTAGCCGATGCTTTATCAAGGAAAGTGCAAAGTAATCTGTTTTTAGGAAAGAAGGTAAAAGAAATTTGTTTATCGGAAAAAAATGTTAAATTTAGTGATGGGCAACAATTAAAATATGATTATCTGGTTTCTACTTTACCCCTAAAAGAATTGATTTCAAAAATAATTAAACAGGTTCCGCATCAGGTAGTAAAGAAGGCCGGGGATTTAAAATGTAATTCGGTTTTAAATATAAATCTTGGAATTAACCGGAAGAATATTTCTGATAAACACTGGATATATTTTCCCGAAAAAGAATTTATTTTTTATCGGGCCGGTTTCCCTATGAATTTTTCTTCTTCTATGACACCACCGGGGACAAGTTCCATTTATACGGAAATAGCTTACCGTAAGACAATTTCCGGTTTTTTATTAGACAGAAAAAAAGGTACAGCC
>JAGLHV010000394.1 GCA_023143305.1 bacterium
TTGGAAGTTTAAATTGATTAAATTGAGGTTTTAAAAAATGCGGTTTGCAAATGCTTATTTTCGCTAAAACTTGCTAAGTCGTTCAAAACATATTTAGCCTTTATTTTTCTAATTTTTTTAATATTTATATTTGCATTATTTCAGATTTTTATTTACGAAAGAACCTATTTATTTTTAGCGTGAATAAGTAGTTGTTTTTCCGGAAGAAACCGGGTGTTAATGTATTGGAAAAGAGAGATATTTTATGCAAGTTAAATGTAATCAGTGCGGAGCCGAACTAAAAATAAAACCTAATGAAATATTTTTTACTTGTACTTACTGTGGTTCTTCTTTATATTTAGATTCCTCTAAGGTGATTTTTCATTATTATTTATCTTCTAAAATAATCAAGGAAGATTTAAAATTAATCCTTTCTGCTTTCCTGAAGAGAAGAAACTTGAAAAAAAGAATTAAAATAGAAAAAAAAGAAATTTTTTATTTTCCTTTCTGGTTATTAAAAGGGAAAAAAGAAGAGACAAGCCTTAAACTTGCTGCTCCGACGGCAATTGATGAAATTGAAAAAGTTGTTATTCCCCCTGCCGGTAAATTAAATTTTTTCGATCCTGAGAATAAAGATATAAAAGATAAAAAAATAGTAGTGCCCAGTATTGCTTATGAAGCGATTAAAAAAAATATGGAAAAGGAGATTAAAAAAGGGGATTTTTCCCAAGCTATGCTTTTGCATCTTCCGTTTTTTTTATGTCAATATAGATATGCCGGAGAAAAAGGGCGATTTACGGTTTTAATTGATGCCGTCGGAGGAAAGGTTTTTGCTAATTCTTTTCCCCATGTTTCTTTGGAAAAAATCGAATCCGAATTTTTTTGGGCAGTAGGGATAATCTGTATGATTTTTTTTATGGAAGGATTAATGGTTAAAAATTTATTGACTAAAGCATTTGTCTATTTTATTTCTGCTTTTCCTTTATATTTATTATTACGGTATTTCCTCAGCAAGAAAGGGTAACAATGAAAGAAATGGTAGTAATTACTTTAAATTGTCCCCAGTGTGGTTATTCTTTGAAAATAAAAGAAGGGCAGCAGATTATAGGGTGCAGTGCTTGTTCCTCTTGTTTATTAATTAAAGGCGGTGAAGGAGTAA
>JAGLHV010000395.1 GCA_023143305.1 bacterium
ATATCCGCTGCCCGACCGACAATAATTTTTAATATCTTATTTAATTCTAATGTTGAACAAATTTCCTGTTTTATTTTATATAAAATTGAAAGGTCTTCTACTTCTTCTTCTAATTTAACTTTTTGGTCTATAAGGTCTTTCATTAATTGCTGATTAGCCATTGTTAGTTTTTTAGATTTAATTGCTCTATTTACTATAAAAACAAGTGATTTTGCATCAAACGGTTTAGTAACATAATCAAATACCCCCTCCCTTAATGCATCCTGTGCCGTCTCTACCGTAGCATAAGCCGTAATGATAATAGTCATTATTCCCGGACTAATTTTTTTAATTTCTTTAATAACGTTAAGTCCGTCCATATCAGATATTTTCAAATCGCTTATTACCAAATCAAAAGTATTTTTTTTCGCAAAATTAATCCCTTCTTTACCTGTAGAAGCAACAGTCACTTTATATCCTACATCTGTCAAAATATCCATTAGTAAATTTCGGATTACGTCTACATCATCTATTACTAAGATATTCGTTTCTTGTTTCAAAATAAAATCCTCTCTTTTCTCTAAAAAAATTATTTTTTATAACTATATTTACTATCTTATTGTTTATCATAGAAAATACTAAATCTAAATGTCAACTAAAAAAATAAATACCGGGCTATTTCAAAATAAACAACAATAGTAGTTGCATCTACTACCGTAGTAATAAAAGGACTTGCGGATATTGCCGGATCAAGGCCAATCCGTTGACACAACAAAGGCAATAAAGCCCCCGTTACTGTAGAAATTGTAATTACTGTTAATAATGATACTCCCACTAAAATTCCTAGTTTAAAATTAAATCCATACAACAAATAAACAGCTATCGTTCCCACGATTCCTATCAATACTCCTACTGATATTCCAGCAAGAATTTCTTTCCGGAGTACTTTCCATAATTGATTAATTTTAACCTCACCCGTAGCCAGGCCTCTAACTACCATTGTTAGAGACTGAGAACCGGCATTGCCCCCGGTATCCATTAACATAGGAATAAAACAAGTAAGTATAATCAGTGTTTCTATCATATGCGAATAATTCTTAATTAATCTTCCGGAAACAAAAATTTCAATCATTAAAAGAATAAACAACCATATAAGTC
>JAGLHV010000396.1 GCA_023143305.1 bacterium
CTGCTTCCGCAGGAATGACAAACCGGAGGATATAAATGATAAAAAGTAAGTTTTTGGGAATGGTAGTTGTTGTCTTTATAATTTTAAATTTATCTGTTTTGTTAGCTCAGGATTCTAATGAAAAAGCTTCAGATAGTGAAATGTCCGATATTATTATTAAAGGAGAAGCTAAGGATAAGATAGAGATAAAAAAAGAACCGGCTAAAATTGATGTAAAAATAGAAGAATTATTAGATTCTTCAACTGAAAAAACAGAAGAATTATTACAGAATGATATTGTTGTTCCCAGCAAGAGTGATTTCGCTCAATTTAATCTTTTAACCGGTGACCAGGTATTCAGGCCGTATTTGCCCGATATTCTTACTCCCCCGTTGGTTTCTTTTTATCCTCGTTTATCACAAGGAAGAATAAAAGCATGGCGGCTTGTGGTGACTGATGAAGAAGGTAGTTTAGTCAGAATTATGAAAGGAAAGGGGCTTCCCCGGAAAGTTATTCTCTGGGACGGTAAAGATAAAAGCGGAAAGATGATAGAGGTAGATGTAATCTATTCTTTTAAGTTTATAACGGTTGATTTGGATAGCAGGGAACATACTACCCTGGGAAAATCTTTTCAGGTAGATTCTTTAATGTATGAAGAAAAAGGAAAACTGTTCATTAAAATTGCGAATAAGGCTTTATATACCAAAAGAAAAGCAGTCTTTTCAAAAACAGGAAAACAACTATTGGATAAAACAATCGATGTATTACGTCAATATTCCCGGCATCCTTTTAGTATAGAAACATTATACAAAGGGGGGAAACAAGAATATGAATTAGCCCATGAAAGAACGCAGGAATTAGTGGATTATATAACGGATGAAATGATTATAGTTTTAAAAGATATGAGATTTAAAGTAAAAAAGGAAGAAGAAAAAAAGATAACTATTTTTACTGTTCATTTAAAATAATTAATTTACTAAATCTCTTTCCCCTTTGTCCAAATTTGTCAACCGTCGTTATTATCCCCCTTCATAATTTTATCTTTTAATCAATCCAACCAATCTAATTGCTGTTAAACTGCTACATCATTCCCGCGAACAAACTATGTCACAATTCCCTTTTTAAAACAATTGTAGGGGCGACATTTATGAC
>JAGLHV010000397.1 GCA_023143305.1 bacterium
AAAGCACCTTTTTCATAACCAAACAATTCACTTTCCAATAACGCCTCCGGAATTGCCGCGCAATTTATGGCTAAAAACGGTTGATTATTCCTTTTTGAATGCTGGTAAATAGCCCTGGCAATCAGCTCCTTTCCTGTCCCACTCTCTCCTCGCAATAAAACCGTAACATCTTTTTCTGCCACCTGCCCTACCAATTTATAAACTTCCTGCATTTTGGAAGAATTCCCAATAATATATTCTGTACCGATATCTATTTCCTCAGCTTTTCTTTCAAAAGATATATTGCTTTTCATTAATTGATTAGTATGTAAGGCTTTTTCTACTAAGTCCCACATTTTAGGAATATCAAAAGGTTTTAAAACATAATCAAAAGCACCAAATTTCATTGCTTCAATTGCCGTTTTGGTTGTTCCAAAAGCGGTCATCATAATGACCAACATTTTAGGATTAATTTTTTTAATTTTCTGCAAAGTATCTAACCCGCTCATCCCCGCCATCCTAACATCCATTAATACTAAGTCTATTTCTTCCCGTTGAATTATATCTATAGCCTCCTCACCTTTCTTTGCTTCCAAAACTTTAATTCCTTTCTCTTCCAATGTTCTTCGTAAGGAATAGCGGATACTTCTTTCATCATCAACCACCAATATAGTATTCTTCATTTTTTAAATTCTCCCACCTTTAAATAATTATTAAGTTCTGCAAAATAGTTTTTGGGACTTTGCCTCGGACATTTAAACACATTGTACCAAACATAGAGAAAACTTTTTTCATGCACCCAGAGCCTGATGGTCGTTTGTCCTTGTTGGATAATAATATAGATTCTACTTTATTCATTAAATAATCGAGTATATGTAACGATTGAGTTTGCCTGTTTTTGTAAAGCGGCAACGTAACAAAAATTTGCTTGAGCGCTTTGTTATAGGTCTAAAATTTTTATAAAATCGCGAAAACTACAAGAATGCTTTTTAGCTTGATTAAATCTGATTGCTTCAAATAAAAGAGAACAATGTTCGATTTTTGAATACCGAACTTTCATGTTTTGCTTTAAAATAGAAACTCCATGTTTCCCTTCATAATTTGATTGTTTCATGCTTTGATTAGTTAAGTGCTTTCTCTTTTT
>JAGLHV010000398.1 GCA_023143305.1 bacterium
AATTTAAACGGGCATTACAGATTAGTCCTGATTTGATAGGATATTATAATCTGGGGATTATTTATGAAAAAAGAGGGATGGTTAAAGAAGCAATCCAGATGTACAGGGAGACATTAAAAATCGAACCTAATTTTCAAATAGTGGAGAACAGATTAAATGTTCTTTGCCAGAGAGAATTTATAAAACAAAACACCCGGGATTTCGAAGGATATAAAAAATTAGGGGAGTATTATTTTAAAAATTATGATTACCCCGAAGCGATAGGTGCTTATACTGAATGCCTGGAGATAAATGATAAACTGAAATTGAGGGATAATGATAGAAAAATAGTGGATATTTCATCAGTGTATTATAATTTAGGTAAAGCTTATTTTAGCCAGGGAGATTATGATAAGGCAGCAGGGGAATTTAGGAAAGCACTTAAGATGAATCCGCAAGTAAAATACAGGGTAAAACATTATATGAAATTAATAGATAGGTTGAAAAATTGATATTGACATTTATTAACAATTTTAAAATAATTCAAAAATTCATAAGCAATAAAATATTTTTGTTTATGCTGGTATTATATTTAATACTTGCCGGGTTATTGTTAAATCCGGACTTGCCTTTGGAAGGGGATAGCCCTATTTTTTTTAATCTGGCACAATCGATATCTTCCGGGCAAGGTTATAAAGATATTTATTTTCCCGGGAACCCTGTTCATGTTCAGTATCCTTATTGTTATCCCGGCTAGTTAGCCCTGATTATTGTTTTATTTCCTAAAACTGTTGTGGGATTAAAATTACTTTCTATATTGTTTGGAGCAGCATCTTTAATAGCTATTCAAAAGCTTTTTTCAAATAGATATAAAACAGAGAGTATAAACCTTATTATTTTATTAACCTGCACTAATTTATGGTTTTTATCTTTCTCTGTAATACTTCTTCCGGAAATGCTCTATTTCTTTTTTTCTTTATTAACCCTTATCACCGGCAGGGCATATATCCGGCATAAAAGTTTAGTTAATAGATATTTGTGGATTCTTTTTGTTTGTTTAGGAGTTGTTTTTTATACTAAGACAATAGGAATGGCTTTATTTTTAGCGATTACAGTATATCTTTTTTTTATAGAGAAAAAC
>JAGLHV010000399.1 GCA_023143305.1 bacterium
AAAAATAAAAGGAAGGATTAATTTCAAATGTCATCTATTTTAAATCTCAAACCAGAGAAACTCTGGAGGTATTTTAAGGAAATCAGTGGAATTCCCCGTTGTTCCAAACAGGAACAGCAAATAAGAGAGTATGTAAAGGAATTTGCCCGGGAGAAAAATCTTTCATTTTTGGAAGATAAAATCGGCAATGTTCTCATTCGTAAACCAGCCGGAATGAATAATTCTTCTTTTGAAGGGAAACAGCTTCCCACAGTTATTCTTCAGGCACATCTGGATATGGTTTGTGAAAAGAATGAGGGAGTTAAGCATGATTTTTCTAAAGACCCCATTCTGTTAAGAACTGAAGGGGATTATCTTTATGCCGTGGATACTTCTTTGGGCGCGGATAATGGGATAGGGGTTGCTTCAATGCTGGCAATTTTAGATTCTTCGGATATAGAACATCCTCCGTTAGAGTGTCTTTTTACTGTTGATGAGGAGGCTGGTTTTTCCGGTGCCCTGGGAATAGAGCCTCATTTTTTGGAAGGGAAAATAATGTTGAATCTGGACGGGGAGGATGAAAATATATATATCGGTTGTGCCGGGAGTGGAAATACCAGATTTAATTTGTCTTTAGACTATACAAAAGTAGTAGTTAAAGGTATGGAAAAGTATGTAATCAAGGTTTGCGGGCTAAAGGGAGGACATTCCGGTATAGATATTCATCTGGGTCGGTCAAATGCAATTAAATTGCTGAGCAGGGCTTTATTACACCTGGACGAGAGATTAAAATTTGATTTGATCAAGATTGAAGGCGGAAATAAGTTAAATGCCATTCCCCGCGAAGCTAAAACCCATATATTGATAAAAACAGATGATGCTCAAGAATTAAAATCAGAGATAGCTATATTGATTAAAGAGTTATCCAATGAATTCAAATCTATTGAATCAAATTTGCAAATAAAAGCTGTCCCCTTAACAATTGAATCTACTGATGAATATATAATGGAATCAGATTCAAAAAACAGGGTGTTAAAACTTTTAACGGATTTGCCGCATGGAGTCATTAAAATGTGTGATGAAATGGAAGTTGTGGAAACTTCTACTAATCTGGCTAAAATTCGTACTGAACAAGGTGAAG
>JAGLHV010000004.1 GCA_023143305.1 bacterium
TCCCCTCCCACTATCAGCGTGTGGGCAAACGGAAGTAGTGCTACAAAAACTCTCCTTAAATGGTAAAATTGACCATGCCTATCCCGTTTTATTCGGGGTCAATACTCAAATTAAAAACTATAGTTTAATATTTTTTTCTTTATTCTTCAGGAAAGAACCAAAAAAGATGAGCTTTAAATAAAAAAAACCTCTAAAAAAAATAGAGATTTTTAAAATTTCGTAAAACTTTATTTTTATAAAACTTATTTTTATTTATAAACGTTATAATCCATCCAGGGAAAAATATTATCCTTATATTCAATATCAGAAAGCCAATCTTCGTCTATATTATCTTGCTTTATATCATTATACAATTTAGTAAAACGATTAAGATGTTTTTTTGTTTTCTTATGAGCATAATCAACTACCGTTCCGGTTGTCATAATAAAAGCCCAATCACTACTTTGAGCTAAAAGCAATTCCCGTGCTGCCTGATTTAAGACACGTTCTTTAATTCCCTGTGCCTGAGAATTTTGAGCAGTTATTTCAACCATTCTATCCACGGCTTTATGTAAATGCCTATAAATCCAATCGTTAGACCCATTCAACCAGCATTCATTATATCCTTTATCCCCCCATGTTGATAAAGAGGGAGTAACAATTTGATTTTTGGGATTTTCCTTTAAATATTCTATAGGGGTTATCAATCTTATAGTGTTTTGGTCGTGATAAATTTTCCGGAATAAAAAATCAATAAAAGAAGGTCCTTCATACCACCAGTGACCGAATAATTCTGCATCATAAGGAGAAACTATTATGGGTTTCTTTCCCATTAAATCAAAAAGGTGTTCTATCTGCTTCTCCCGATTAAACATAAAATTACCCGCATGAGAAGCAGCAACATCCAGGGCATCTTGCGGACAATACGGTTCTTTCATATATAAAGGAACCTTACCGGTAATCTTATAATATTTCATTCCTATATTCTTTCTTATCCCATTAGAATGGAGATATGGACGAATATATTCATAATCAGAATCATAACCTAAATCCCGGTAAAATTCTCTATAGCAAAAATCTCCCGGATAACCCGTATCTGCACTCCATACCTGTTGAGACGATTCTGAATCCCGGGCAAAAGCTGCAACTCCGGAAGGACAAAAAACCGGAGCAAAAACTCCATATTTTGGCCGGGGTTTACCGTACATTACTCCATGGGTATCGGTAAAGAAAAATTTAATTCCCTCTTGCTTAAGAATTTCATCAATACCCGGGCTGTAGGCACATTCCGAAAGCCATATTCCTTTTGGTTTTCGCCCAAAACGCATTTCGTAATCTTTCACAGCAACCTTTACCTGCGCTTTTATTGCCTTTTGATTAACCATTAAAGGCAAAATCCCGTGAGTAGCACATCCGGTAATAATTTCTATTTTCCCCATATCCTGAAATTTCTTAAAAGCCGAAAGAATATCACAATGATATTTGTCCTCAAAAATATAACGGGCGACTTTAAACTTTTTTTCGTACATTATGGCTGCTCTACAAAGTTGGGGCATCCACTGTAAACGTTTAACTTCTTTTTCTGACAATTCAATCAACTTATACAAATATCTAAGATATCGTTCTCGAAGAAGAGAATCAGAAAGCATAGCACATAAAGGAGGAGTTAAGGTCATAGTAAGTCTAAAATCAACATTATCTTCTACTAACCGGTCAAAAATTTCAATTAAAGGAATATATGTCTCAGTAATTGCCTCAAAAAGCCAGTCTTCTTCCATAAAATCCTTATGCTCAGGGTGACGAATAAAAGGAAGATGTGCATGTAAAACAAAACATAAATACCCTTTTTCCATTTATAATTCCTTTTCTATAATTTAATTATTCATTCTTAAGATTTTGCTGGTTAGTTCGGCGATTTACGATAATCTTGATATCCCGCTTTTCTTTTTTATTCTTAGACATTGCTTAGAGAGGAATCTCCTGACATCCATCAGGTAATGCCATCCTTAAAGAAAATGTTCCATCCGGTTTTAAGTTCACTTCTTTACCCTGTACACTTAAAATTGCATCTGACTGAGTAGCTCCGCAAATTGTTAATTCTGCATTAGCTATAAACCAAAATCCACTTGTCTGGGGTTTATTCCATATCCCTAAAGAAGACATTCCCGGAGAACTTACAGAAATAATTTCTTTCATTTCATCAAAAAGTTTTCTTTTCACCGTAATTGAACTTTTACCAATATTTTCCACACCTACTAATTTCATCAATTTATCAAAATCACCCTTCACCAACATCCATTCTTCATCAGTAATAT
The DNA here is from genome assembly GCA_023143305.1 of bacterium. GTDB lineage: Bacteria > CBDUZB01 > JAGLHV01 > JAGLHV01 > JAGLHV01 > JAGLHV01. The sequence goes on from JAGLHV010000004.1 coordinate 2,295, forward strand.
CCGATATTTTTCCTTCCGGTAAAGTAATAATATTAGACCTGGCTAAAATGAGAAACTCCCTCTCCGAAACACGTAAACCAATATCCACACAACAACTTGTCCCTTCTTTATTAAGGTTAATATACCAATTATTAGCCCCGGAAGGAAGATCTATATCAAAAAAATAATGAGCATTCAACCCGTTAAAATCAATATTGGTAACATCATAAACCCTTAAAGTAAAAGGTCTTTCTTTAAAAATATCCCGGCCAAACTTTTCCCTTACCTGTGTTTTTTTTTGCTCATTAATTTCCCAATAAGTATACACTACCCGCGGATCACGAGGTAAAATAACAATTTTATTATCTTCATAATTTAAAGGTAAAGAATCTCCTGTTTCTATAGAAACATTCTTCTTTTCAAAAACATAACTATTATGAGAAGACATCGGCTCTTTTCCCTCTATATTTTCCATAAAATCTACCCCTTTATTTTATATCAACCTATTTAAGGACACTACACCCTCTTTACACTAAACTGTCTTATTTTACTTTTTTCTTTTATTCTTGTCAAGACAAAAAGAAAACGAATCAAAGGCATATTTTATCGGAAACAATGACATTCCCCGCAGCAAGCTGCGGGGAATGAACCTTACAAAAACAGGCACTTTTTAAAAATCATAAAAAATTACAATTATAATTTTTACTAAATTTTATTTAAATATACCCTTTATATAAATAATAAATAAACTTTATATACTCATTATTTACACGGACAAGACCTTTTTCGGAAGTCCACCAATTGTCTGCGGAAAACCAGCTATCCTGGACAGGATAAAACATTAAAGTTATAGCATTCTTTTTAAATCTTTTTTTAAATACAAAAAAAGCCCTTTTCATATGGTACGGCTCACTGATAATAATAAGTGCCTTAAAACCATATTTTTCAACCGTTTCTTTAATCAATAAAGCATCATCGTAAGTACTATGTGACTGTAATTCAATAATTATATCTTTTTCTTCAATGCCGTTTAACATTGCCTCTTTTTTAGCCAATTGTGCCCAATGCACTTCTCCTAAAGAAGGAACATCCAATTTTTCTCCGGTAAAAATAATTTTTTTGGCATATTTTTGCTTAAAAAGTTTTATCCCCTGAATACTTCTCTCTTTCTCTCCTCCTCCTAATACGACTATAACATCTGCCGGTTTTAAAGTTGTCTGATAGACGAGATATTTTCCTATTTGACTCAACCAAAATTTATAACTGAATAATAAAAAAAATAAAAAGGATATTATAAAAAAGACAATCCTTTTTAGTGTCTTTTTTTTAAAATAGAACAATTTTTCACCTTATATATTTACGAAAGAAGTATTTTTATTTATGCCCCTTTTGGGGATATCTTGCTTCTACAATTGTTTTTATTCCACCCCTAAAATTAAATTCTCCGGAAACGTTAACCCGTTTAGGTTTTGCTGCTTTGACTATATCCTGTAAGATACAATTAATCGCATTTTCATAGAATATACCTAAATTACGATATTTTCCAATATAAAGCTTTAGAGATTTAAGTTCCAGACAATATTTTAGCGGTACATATTTAATAATAATCGTCCCAAAATCCGGCAAACCGGTTTTAGGACAAATAGAAGTAAATTCAGGAATAACAATGGTTATTTCATAATTTTTAAATTGATTCACCCAACATTCAATATCAGGCAGTTTTTCCTTCAACCCTGCCTGGGCATGTTTATCGGTATATCTTCCTTTAGCCGAAAGCATTTATTACCTCCCTAAAAAATATATCACTTTTTTTCTAATACTAAATCAGACAAATAATACTTACATTTCCCTGCCCAGTTTTTCCGGTCAGGCCCTATCCGGACAGAAAAAGGAAGACTATACCCGACCTTAAGTATTTTCCCCTTATTAACTTTTTTTTCACCCTTAGCAACAACATTAAAACTCCTTTCTAAAATAACTTTCTTTTTATTATTTAAAAGTTTAATATTCATTTTCACATTAGTAATACCTCTTTTACTTATATTTTTTATTTTACCCTTAGCTAAAATCGAACTCCCATCTTTTTTATCCTCATATCGTTTTATTTTAAACTTACTGACTATTACATAATTACTAACTTTTAAATTTTTCTTGGTTATTGACTTTTTTACTTTTGTACGTTTCTTTTTTGTTTTTTTATTTTTTGGAGTAACTTTTTTTGCTCCATTTGTTTTCTTTTTAATTTTCACTTCCTTCTCCTCCACTTCAGGAGGAAACATTTTCTCTCTCAATGTAAATAAATTCAAATTCAACATTTGTATTTCTTTTTTATTTTCATAACTAATTTTTATTCCTAATCCCAAACATACCAAGATCCCTATTGTACTAAAAAATAATAACCGGTAAATCTTTTTTTGGGATGATATTATATGTTTTGTCGACTTACAAACTTCTTCTTTATAACATTCAATATTTTTAACCGACCTATCATTCAAGACAGTTATTTTTCTCTCCAGCGGCTTTAAGTTTTTTTCCAATAATCCCGAAACTTTAGAAACTAACTTTTCTTCTTTTGATTCTTCGATTTCTTTTTCTATAGCAAACAATTTTTCCCCTTGAAAAGATTCTTTTTCCGGTATATTGTCCACTTTGTCCCTTTTATCTCCCTTCTCTTTTTTCCCTTCTAATTCTCTTTTTAATGCTTCTATCTCCTGTTTATCCATATTTCTACCTCCTTTTGCTTTTTACTCTAAACTTTCTATCTGCTCCGGATCCTTCACTATTATCTCCGGCTTACCTTCGTATTCCTTAATATAACCGAATATGCGAACTTTTTTCCCTTGATAAAAAGTTTCGGGATTTAATGGAAATAAAGAAAATGAGGAAGCAAAAATAACTGCCGTGAAATGTTTTCTATAATCCTGATGGAAATTAAGAAAACAGGCCTTTCCTGAATTATAAGCAGCCACAATCGTTCCTTCCACAGCAACATACTCTCCATAGTGATTTCCTGCTTCCTGCCAGGAAATCACTTGAATTGACCTTGATGATTTGAGAACTTCTGTTTGCTGCCTATCCAAACAACTACTACCCGTAAACCAAACTTTAGCAAAATACATTATTAAAACAACTGCTATAATAACAAAAATAATTCTAATAAACAAAATTTTAAAATCAATATTTTGTTTTATCATCATTTTGGTTTTTTACCTTTTCTAAGGGATATTTTTCAACAAGATCATTCAGTAATTTATCCAATTCTTTACGCCCCCGGAGACTAAGAGATTCATATCTTTTTGCAAGATTGGCAATTCTCCCATCCCGAAGCGTTAAATGCCATAAACCATATTGCTTCCTTCGTGCCTCCTGTTCTAAAATAATAAATTTATCTCTTCTATGAAAAGGAAACCGGGTATAAGCATAGGCATAGCCCCAACGAATCATTTCAGCATTTATAAGACGGTCATTAATAAAAACATAGGCTAAAACCCTTCCATACTTATCCCGTTTGTTATGGGGTTCATACTCCAGAAAACACTTATGTCCTTCAGCTATTTGTTTTAAAAATCTTGCCGATTCCTGTCCAAATCTCTGCACCGGAATTACCGGATGGTGAACTTCGGGGGCATCAATACCAATAAACCGCACCAACTGATCATTACTAAGTCGAATTGTATCCCCATCAATAACACTTTTTATACGAAATGGCCCTTCTTTCAAAAACAAAGAAGAAGTCTTTACTTCGGGAAGGTTTTTTCTAAAACATTCTTTGTGATTTAATTTTGAATGAATCACGGCCATTATTAAAATAATACTTACCGTAGTAAATATAAGCCTTACCAGAAAAACATCACGATAAATCAACTTATAAAAATTCTTACAATAAATAAAAAATTTTATTTGCTTTTTCATAAATTTGTTTGCAAATTTTAAAATTTACTTTTTCATATCCTTTCTTTCGAAAACAAAACAAATATCCATGCTCCAATATAAAAGATATCACAAGAAAATCAAAGTGGCAAGGCAAAAATTTAACTTCACATTCCGATAGATTAATATCTTAAAAAGATTGACATAGGATAGGAAAGTATTATATATTATTGAAAATGTAAAGTCAATCATTACTCCTTAAGTTAAATTGAGGCAAAAAATTTAGGTTTTTATAAAAAGACGGTATAATAAAATGAAAAAAATAGTAGCAGTATTTGATATTGACGGAACAATTATAGATTTTTTTTCGGAAAGAATATTTTTACTTTTTCTATTGTCAAAAGGGAAATTATTCATAAATGATTTATTCAATTATGCAGTAAACTTATTACAAACAGCTGATCAGGGATGTATATTTGCAACTAAAGGCAATAAAGCATATTTTAAAGGAAAAGACTCTACACAAATAGAAAAATTAGCCCATACATGTTTCAGAAAACATATCCTCCATAGAATTTTTGCTCGTGCTAAAGAAAAAATCAAACAACATCAACAGCAACAACACGAAATAGTTTTTATCTCAGGAACATTACCTTTTTTATTAAATGAATATAAGAATTATTTTGGGGTAAATAAGGGCTATGGTACAAGATTAGAGACTAAAAATGGTAAATTTACCGGAAAAACAATGGGAATATATCCTTACGGTGAAGGGAAAGCTGAAATAGTAAAAAAATATCTTACTGGAAATGAATATGATTTATCCCGTTCTTTTGCTTATGGTAATCATCTCTCCGATATAAAATCTCTTAAATTATTCGGAAATGCTTTTATGATTAATCCTAACAAAAAATTGGCAGCAATTGCCAGAGCGGAATCGATAAAAATAGAATATTTTTGATTTTAAAATCAGCTTTGTTTTACTGCGCACCCCGGACAAATCAATCTCATTTTACATTTTAAACAGGTTTTTTTTCTATTAATCACTCCGCTGTAGATGGAAACAACCAATAACAAAATTAATATAATCACCTTAAATATTACAAACTCCTGAGAAATTAAAATACCAATAAAAATAACCGGAATAACAGTTAAAAGGCCGTAAGTAAGAGATGCAAGTTTTTGCCCATAGCCGGCATTAAATTTTTCAATACTTCCTCCTTTGAAAAATAAAGCAGATAATTTACCCCATCCCAGAGAACACCGCCGTTTATAATAATAACAATTTGTACAAAGCAATTTACGTAAAACAAAACCTATCATTGCTACAGCAAATAAAAGATAAATCAAAGCAATTAAAGGACAAAAAAACCGGCAAGCAATAGTTCCTAAAAGAATCCATAAAATTATTAAAAAATTCCCCCAAAAAATAATTACCTTAGGATATCTTTCTAATCCCTCTTTATAAATATTCATCTTATTCTTTATTATTTCCCTGGTTAATAAAAAAATCAGTTTTACCAAAAATTATTTATCTGCTAACTTTTCTGAACCTGTTGTCTTTTTAAGTCTGCCAACTGCTTTTCTAATTCTACAATTCTATCTCTCGATTGCTGTGTAAAGTTTTCTACTTCTTTTATAGAATTAGCATTATCCACTAATCGCCTTTCCATGCCAAAAAGAATAACGAACGCAAAAGCCACAGCCAATAACCAAGCCATTTTCCCCTCCTTTTCCATATATTATATTTTTGATTCAACTCAAAATCTACTTTATTAATTTACTTTTTCACCCTTTTAAATGATTTATTTTCTTGGACGGAATTTGCTGTTATCAAATCCGAATCTAAATATAATGTCTGAGTAGGATAGGCAAATTCAATTCCTAGTTTCTCAAATTCTTCTTTAATAGCAAAATTAATTTCCTGCTGAGCATCCATATATTTGTTATAATCATTTCCCAAAACATAATAAACTGTCTCAAAAATAAGGCTAAAATCTCCGTATGTAGAAAAATGTGCTCTGTCAAAAACTGTATCATTAATGCCTTTTATAATCCGGGTAATTATAATGGGTATTTCTTTTAACTGTTTTAAGCTGGTCTGGTAAGTAACGCCTAATTTAAATACTACTCTGCGTTTACCCATTTTTTTATAGTTACGTAAACGAGAGCTGGTAAGATCCGCGTTAGAAAAAACCAATTGTTCTCCACTTAAACTACATATCCGGGTTGTTTTAATGCCAATATGCTCAACTACCCCCAAATAATCCCCTACAATAACAAAATCACCGATTTCAAACGGACGATCGAGAAATATAGCAAAATAACTAAGTAAATCGCCCAAAACCGACTGCACCGCTAAAGCTACCGCTATACCACCGATTCCCAACCCGGCAATTACTGTAGAAATTTTAAAACCCAGGTTATCTAAAAGAAAAATAATACCCATTCCCCAGATAAAAACCTTTATTATTGTAATCATTGTCTGTACACTCTTTTTTTTCGCTATATCCTTTTCTTTTTTCATCCAATAAAATTCAAGAATATAAGCGACCATAGCTACAGAAAAACGAATGGTAAGAATAGTTAAAAGAGTTACCCCGAAAACATTAATTACTTTAGTCAAATAAGGACTCAAGATTAAACTGCGAATAGATAAATAAAAAACACCAAAATAAAGCAATGGAATCAAGGCCTTTTCAAAAATACTAACCAAGAAATCATCTATAGCCACAGTGGTTTTTTCTGTCCATTTTTTAAGCCGTTTTAAAACTATTTTTTTAAATAGTTTAATAGAAATAACGCCTACAATAAAGATTAAAATACTAATAACATAATTTAAAAGAGTATTTTGAAAAACTGTCTTTTCTGTCAATAATGAAATAATATTCTGTAACATTTTACACTCTCCTTTTTTATTTTCTTACCTTACCGTAATTTTAACGAAGCTAAAGACACCAAAGAAAGAACAATCGCTATAACCCAAAACCGAATCACCACTTTAGGCTCTGCCCAACCTAACAATTCAAAGTGATGATGCAAAGGAGCCATTTTAAATATTCTTTTTCCTCTAATTTTAAAGGAAATAACCTGTAAAATAACTGAAACCGCCTCAACAACAAAAATCCCCCCTACAATAATTAAAAGTAATTCCTGTTTTACTAAAATAGCTACTACCCCTATGGTTCCTCCCAAAAATAAAGAACCTGTATCTCCCATAAATATCTCTGCCGGATAAGTATTAAACCATAAAAATCCCAACCCTGCTCCCACCATAGCTGCCAGTAAAACTACCAGCTCTCCACTATCCGAAACAGGGATAATGCGCAAATACATACTAAACTTGAGATGGCCGGCAAAATAAGCAAAAATTGCATAAGTTAAAGCAGCAAAAACAATCGACCCGATGGCTAAACCATCTAATCCATCGGTTAAATTAACCGCATTAGAAGCTCCTACAATAATAAAAAGAACCAATACAAAATAAAAAATGCCCAAATCTAAAAACAAATCTTTCATAAAAGGAATATTCACTTTGGTAACAAAATCAGCATTGGGAGGATAAAAATAAATATAGGTTACTAAAAAAAAAGCCAAAATTAATTGTCCTCCCACCTTATATAAAGCCCTTAAACCTTTTGTATGTTTTTTAACCACCTTAAGATAATCATCTAAAAAACCCAATAAACCCAGCCATACAATAGAAATTATGCATAAAATGATAAAAGGATTAGTTAATTTAGCCCAGAGAAAGGTCGAAATTAAAAGCACCAGCAATATGATTATACCACCCATAGTAGGAGTCCCTGCTTTAGACAAATGAGTAGGAGGACCTTCCGGACGAATATGTTGTCCGATATGTAATCTTTTAAAAGTTTTTATCATCCGGGGAGCTAAAAAAAAGCTAACAACTAAAGAAGTTATTATTGCGCCACTTGCCCGAAAAGTAATATATTGAAATACATTAAAAGGAGAGAAATATACCTGAAGAGGATAAAGAAAATGGTAAAACATATAATACACCCCCTTTTTATTAACTATTTATTTTTTAATCCCTTTACTATTTCTTCCATTTTCATTGCTCTGGAAGCTTTAAATAAAAGCGTATCTTTTTTTTCTACGATTTTTTTTAATTCAAAAGCTAATTTTTTTCTATCCTTAAAAACAAAAATATTTTCTTTTTTCATGCCTGCTTTTTTCGCCTCTTGAGCGATAAAAATAGATAAATCTCCCAAAGTAAATAAAAGATCACAAGCTTTTGCCGCTATTTTTCCTGTTTTTTTATGTTCCTTAACAGTATCTTTTCCTAATTCTAACATATCACCCAAAATTAATATTTTCTTTCCTTGCGAAAATTTCTTCGAAAATGCAAGAATAGCATTTTTCATAGAAACAGGATTAGCATTATAAGCATCATTTATAATTTCAATACCTTTAAAAGATATCTTTTGCATACGCATAGGAATGGGAGAAAAATTTTCTAAAGCTTGTTTAATTAAGGAAAAATCTATATTCAAATTCAAACCAATGGCACTTGCTGCCAACGCATTATAAATATTAAAAACACCTAACATAGGCAATCTGATTTTTCCGCTTTTGTTTTTTATGTGTAATTTAAACTCTATGCCGTAAGATAAATTTTTTATGTCAGTTGCATAAATATCCCCCTGATTTTTTATTCCATAGGTCAAATATTTACATTTTATTTTATTTGTTTCTAAACCTTTTTTTAACCAAATATTATCTATATTTAAAATCGCTACACCTTTTTTCAAGGATAAAGCATTTACTAATTCCATTTTTCCCGATAATACATTTTTAAGAGAACCAAAAGACTCAAGATGAGCATTAGAAACATTAGTAATCAATCCTACCTGAGGATCGGAAATCTGCGCTAAACGCGCAATTTCCCCCCTATTGCTTGCTCCCATCTCCAAAATACATATACGATGTTTTTCTTCTAACTTTAAAAGGGTTAACGGTAATCCTATCTGATTATTCAAATTGCCTTCCGTAGCTAATACAGGAAATTTAAGTTTTAAAATAGAAAAAATCATTTCCTTAGTAGTAGTCTTTCCATTACTTCCGGTAATCCCCACCACCAAACAATTAAACATCTTACGATAATACCCGGCTAATTCCTGCAGAGCAATAAGAGTATCGTCAACTTTAATTACCAATAAATCAGAATAATTCTGCTTTTTGCTGATAATTGAATTCAACCATGAAGGAACTCGAGAAAGAACTATTCCCAAAGCGCCTTTCCTAATTGCTTCTCTAATAAATTTATGTCCATCAAAGTTTTCACCTTTCAAAGCAATAAATAAATCTTTTTGTTTTAATTTTCTGGTATCAATAGAAATACTTTTTATTATCTTCCTCTTCCCTCTTTGAAGTACTTTTCCTTTAATTACTTCTATTAATTTTTCTATACTAATTTTTTTCATTTTTTTCCTTTATTCTTTTCTTTTAACATATCTCTTACTATTTTACGTTCATCAAAAGGAATAATTGCCGCTAAAATCTGACAGGTTTCATGACCCTTTCCTGCAATAAGCACAAAATCATTTTCAGTTGCGTAATCCAAAGCTTCTTTTATTGCTTTACGCCTATCCAAAACAACTCTATAATTAGTGAAATCTATTCTTTTTATACCAACTTCAATATCGGTAACAATTTTCATGGGATTTTCACTACGGGGATTATCAGAAGTAATCCAGACAAAATCACTATTTTTTGCAGCTATTTCTCCCATTAAAGGGCGTTTACTTCTATCCCTGTCTCCGCCACATCCAAAAACAGTAATAATCCTTTTAGGGTTTAAATGGCGCGCAGTTTGTATAGTCCTTTTCAGTGCATCCGGACTATGAGCAAAATCTACCACACAAGTAAAATTCTGTCCTTCGGAAATTACTTCAAACCTGCCCGGAACAAATTTTAAACTTTCCAGTCCTTTCTTAATTTTATCTATTGAAATACCCATGGTTTGTGCAGCAGCACTGCTGGCTAAAGCATTATAAACATTATGCAGCCCAATAAGATTTAAAGTAATAGAAATTTCCCCTTGAGGGGTACAAAGAATAAAAGAAGTATAGTTTAAATTAAATTCTATTCTTTTAGCAAAAAAATCCCCTTTGTTTTCAATACCATAGCTAATTATCGAAACAGTTGTATGTTTCATTATATATTCGCATGCCTTATCATCATTATTTATTATAGCAAATTTTTGTCCTTTTTTTCTTGAATTTTTACCTAATTCTGTAAACAATTTTGTTTTAGCTTTTAAATATTCTTCCATTGTCCGGTGATAGTTTAAATGATCAGGAGTTAAATTAGTAAAAATTGCTATATCATATTCACAATTTACTACCCGCTGTTGCATTAGGGCATGAGAAGAAACTTCCATAACTGCAATATCAAAATTGTCTTCCACCATTTTAGCTAAAATTTTCTGTAGTTCCACACTGCTGGGGGTGGTGGTAAAGGAAGGAATTATTTTATTACCCAACCGATAAGAAACGGTTCCCAACACTCCTGCTTTGTTTTTATTTGCAGAAAAAATTGATTCTAAAAAATAAGTAGTAGTTGTTTTCCCATTGGTTCCTGTAACACCTATCATCTTAAGTTTTCTGGAAGGATCTTTATAAAAGGCAGAAGATAAAACCGCCAAAGAATAACGGGCATCCGGGGTAATAATTAAAGTAATATCTCCAATATCCATTTTTCTTTCCGTTACAATTACTGTTGCCCCATTAGATACAGCCGAAGAGATATATTTTTCTCCATTTTCTTTTTCCCCTTTTATACAAACAAAAATAAAATTTTCCTTTACCTGACGGGAATCATTAGTAATACCTTCAACTATTAAATCCGTCCGGCCATAAATTTTTTTATGTTTTAAATAATCAAGTATTTCCTTTAAATTTATCATTTTTTATTATTTCTTTTTCCGCCTGAAAAACAAGCGTGGAATCTTTTTGAGGAAGTATATTTAAATAATTCATTACCTGAAAACCTACCTGGGAAAAAACAGGTGCCGCGACAACTCCACCCCAATAATTTTTTTGTGGTTCATCAAAAATCACTAAAATTGTTATTTGAGGATTATCCGAAGGTAAAAAACCCACAAAAGAAGCAATATATTTATTTTTTTCATAAGTATTAGTTTTAAAATTTATTTTCTGAGCCGTACCTGTTTTTCCTGCTACCGGATACCCACAAATAGCCGCTTCCCTCCCCGTTCCGTCATTTACTACTCCTTCTAATATTTCCACCATCATTTTTGCCGTAGAAGGAGAAACTACCTGCCGTACTTTTACCAGACGAAAATCTTTAACAAGCTCGTCCTTTGCATTTACCACAGACTTTACAATTCGGGGTTGCATAAGAACTCCGGAATTTCCAATACAGGAAAAAGCAGAGATTAGTTGAATTGCCGTCACTCCTATTTCCTGGCCAAAAGAAATAGAAGATACCGACCGATTTGTCCATCGAGTGGGTGAATGTAAAATTCCTTTTACTTCATTAGGAAGGTCTATACCTGTAAGATTTCCAAAACCGAAATTTCGTACATATTTATAAAAATCCCTGTTATTCATACGAAAAGCAATCTTAGTCATACCAATATTGCTGGATTTTTCCATTACTTCATCAAAGGTTAACCAATCTTCTTTTTCATGATCATGGATATAAAATCCTTTTATGTAATACTTGCCGTTTTCACAAAATATTTTTTCTTTGCGACTAACGACCCCTTCTTCTAAACTTGCCGCAGCAGTTACCACTTTAAAAGTAGAACCAGGTTCAAAAATATCAGTAACAGCCGGAGACTTTAAATATTTAATATTAAACGCATCTATTTTGTTAGGATTAAAATCAGGATAATTAGCCATTGCTAATATTTCACCGCTTTTCGTGTTTTGCACAATAATAGTCGCTGCTTTTGATTTTGTTTTTATAAAGGCTTTTCTTAATTCTTTTTCTGCAATATATTGAATCACTTCATCTATAGTAAGAATTACATCACACCCAACAAAATGCATGCCGTCTTTAGTTGCCTTTACATTTTTTTTACCTTTTCGTCGAAGATAAGAATCAAAGAAGTATTCTATTCCGGCCAATCCCTGGTTATCTAAACCGGCTACCCCTATAACCTGACAGGCCAATCTATTCTGGGGATAAAAACGTTTTTCTTCTTTTATAAAACCAATTCCCGGAAAATTTTCTCTTTTAATTCTCTCCGCAATCTCCGGATTAAGTTTCCTTTTTATCCACACAAAAGACCTGTGGGATTTTAATTTTTTTAAAGTTTTCTTATAATCTAAATTTAAAATAGAACAAAGTTTACGCACATAGATTTTATGGTTTTTCATCTTATAAGGAATTGCATAACAGGAATCCACCATAATACTTACCGCTAATTCTTTTCCATTACGGTCATAAATACTTCCCCTGCTAACTTGAGGCAAATTAGAAGGACCACGAACTCTTTGATTCTGGCTCTTTTCAGAATAAAATTGATGTTGAGCAATTTGAATATGCCCTAATCTAAAAGCAAGAAATAAAAAACATAAAAAAATACCACAAAAAACAAATTTAATTCTTCCTTTAGAAATCAAAATATATCCTCCCCCTTCCCTGCTGAAAATTTATTCCTGCAGTTAATACCGAAAAATATAAACTAAACTATTTTTTGACCAAGGAATCTATTACATCCTTATTCAAATATAACAATTACATCATTTTTGCCCGGAGAAACTAATCCCAGTTTTTTTCTTGCAATTCTTTCTACTCTGCCTAAAGAAGTCAGTTCATTCAAACGAATTTTTAAATATCTATTGTTATTTTTAAAAAATTGAATATCTTTTTCCAAACAATTTATTTTATAATCCGTTTCCACTCTCTGAACACTTTGCCAGACATAAAATAAAAAAATTATTAAACTCATTAAAAAAATCTGCAAATAAGAACCTATACTCTTATACATTTTTTAATTTTTCTCAGCTACTCTTAACTTGGCACTTCGTGCCCTGGGATTAATTTGTATTTCTTTTTTAGTAGGTAAAATTGGTTTTTTGGTTAAAATATTCAAAATTTTTTTTCGGCCACAAACACATACCGGAATCTCTTCAGGACAAGAACATACGCCTGAAAATTCCCTGAATTTATTTTTTACAATACGGTCTTCCAGAGAATGAAAGGAAATAGCCGCTATTCTACCCCCTTTTTTTAAAAACTCTACTGCCTGGCTTAGCCCTTGTTCTATATTTTCTAACTCTTTATTTACTTCTATGCGTAAAGCCTGGAATGTTTTGGTAGCTAAATGAATTTTAGAATAAAATTTATAAGGAATTGCCTGTTTTATAACATTTACTAATTGTTCTGTTGTAACTATCTGTTCATTTTGTCTTGTTTTCACAATGTTTTTTGCTATCAAAGAAGCATATTTTTCTTCTCCGTACCGATAAATAATAGTTTCTATTTGTTTACGCGTAAAATTATTTACAATATCTTTAGCAATAAAAGGAACCCTTTTATCCATACGCATATCTAAATATCCTTTACGTTTGAAACTAAAACCTCTTTCGCTATTTTCTATTTGAAAAGAAGAAACTCCAAAATCAAAAAGAATACCATCTACTTTTGTTATCTTTTTTTCTTTTATAATTTTTCTTAAATTATAAAAGTTATCCCGAACATAAATAATATTATCTTTATATCGAACAAGTTTTTTTTTTGCTAAATTTATTGCATCTTCATCGCAATCAATACCAACCAATTTTCCCGATGAACCGATTTTTTTTAAAATTTCCTGTGCATGTCCTCCCAATCCTAAAGTACAATCAACATAAACCCCCCCCTCTTTGCAATTTAAAAATTCTATTACTTCATTTAAGAGAACGGGATTATGACTATACATCATTATAATCCTGTATCTCGCCGTAAAGTATTTTCACCAAAGATTAACATTGTATTTCCCTTTCTTCCCGGCAAGTTATTTACAACAAACATTTCCATAACAAATAAACTTATATTCCCAATTCCACCAACTCTTCACTAACTTTGGCAAATTTAGTATATGATTTTTTAGAATAAACCGACCATTTCCTTTTACTCCAAATTTCTATTCTATCCATAACCCCAATAATAACTATTTCTTTTACTATCCCGGCATAACTACATAAATTTTTAGGCACTAAAATACGCCCCTGACTATCAAGAGTAGTCTGTGTAGCCCCGGAAAGGAAAATACGCATAAATGCTCTGGCATCCGCTTTAGTCAAGGGTAACTTTCCCAGTTTAGTTTCTATATTTTTCCATCCCTCTAAATCATACATAAAAAGGCACTGTTCTAAACCATAGGTTAAAATAAATTCCTTTTTTCCCTTTTTTGAAGAACGAAATTTGGATGGAATAAATAAACGATTTTTTTTATCGAGTGAATGTTGAAAAAATCCTGCCAGCATATAAATTCCCCCACTTTACACCACTTTTAACCACTTCGGCAAGTATACAATAATCGTTTTTTTTTGTCAAGTTTTTTGTACAACTTTTCAAGCAAAGTAATTTATTTAAAAATCACACGAAAATAAGTCAGATAGAGAAAAAAATATTTTGGCTTTAACAATCAACCTTAAAGAAAAAATAAAGGCAAAATATATTTTGAACGACTTAGCGAATTTTAGAAAAAATAAGCGTTAAAAAAATGATCCTGTCTGAGCAAAGCGAATTGCTCATTTTTAGCTTATTTTTGCGTGCCCGCAGGGTAAAAT
>JAGLHV010000040.1 GCA_023143305.1 bacterium
TTAAAATTAGAAGTAACGGCCAGATAAATCCCAATAGTAGCCCCATATATTTATAAAGTACATTCAATAAAGAAAAATCATTTTTGAAATTATTCTGCTGCATAAATTAATTCTCCTTGCTGAATTTATTTTTTTCCTGTGTACAATGAAAACAGCGAAAGCGTCCTTTAAATTCTGATTTTTCATAATTGACCCTTTTCTTTTTTTAATTTATTTAATTCTTTAAATAAATCTTGTTTTTTTATTGGTTTTATGATGAAATTTTTATTGCCCCAGTCAAAAACCAATGTTTTGGTTTTTGAAGAGGAAATGACAATAATAGGGATAGACATAGTTTTGGGATTATTTTTTAAATCTCTCAGTATTTTTCCCTGCTCGGATTCTGCAGTCATAATATCCAGTATAATAGCAAAAGGGTTGGTATGAACAGGTTGTTTCAATGCTTCCTCTTTAGTTAAACAACCGACAACCTGATATTCTGTTTCTTTGGTAAAATTGCAAATTCGCCTGATAACTGCCGGATTAATATCGATAACCAAAATATTTTTTTTAGTTTCTTTTTGCAAGGCTGTTGGTTGATAAGGGAGGGTAAGAATAAAGGAAAAATCGTTGTTGGAGATATTTTTTATTTCCAGAGTTCCTCCTATAGATTCTGTTAAAGTTTTCGCAAGGTTTAAATTTATAGTTACTTCGTCATATTCGTGAGCAGAGAACTGGTGGGCTGTTTTAAAAGGAGTAAAAGTAAAATTTTTACGGAGGGGATTTATTAATAAAGGGATTATACCGATTTTTATTGTTTTTTTACAGGCAACGTTTAAAATAGAAATAATGAATTGTCCCGGGGAAGACAATTTAATAGTATAATCTATTATGTTAGTTAGAATTTGTTTTATATGTGATTTATCACTAATAATAAAAGGTAAATTTGGGTCAATATGAATTTTAGCAGCGAGGTTTTTTTCTTTTAATAAAGGATTTGCTTCTATAATTATTTCTGCCAGGATATTTTTTATTTTAATTTTTTCCCAGTGAGGAACCATTTTATTAAGAGTAATATTGGATAAATCCAGAAGATTATTAATCATCTGTAATAACTTTTTAGAATTAATATTTATTTTATTTAAAATTTGGTGTTGTGGGGAGATTTGTTGACCATGCGGGTTATTTAATAAAAAAGTTGTTTGATCAACAATGGCATTAATCGATGTTTTTAAATTATAGTTTGTATCAGTAAATATAGAGGGGTGGATTTGTTTAGCCGCTATCCTTTTTTTTATACACCGTTCAACCGTTGCATTAAGATGGGAAAGGTCAAAAGGTTTACTTATGTAATCGTAACTTCCTAAACGCATGGCTTTTACTGCTGTTTCAATAGTTGCATATCCGGTAAGAATAATAGTATCAGTGTTTATGTTGTTTTTTTTAATATCTTTTAATACTTCCAAGCCGTTAATGCCGGGCATTTTTAAATCAAGTAAAACAAGGTCAAAAAAGTTACTGTGTAACATGGTTAAACCTTCTTTTCCGTTTTTAGCTGATTCTACATGATAATATTTTTGCCGAAGAAGTTTGCTGCAAAGCTCCCTTATCTCAAATTCATCATCAATTACCAGAATATTCGCTTTATTCATAAGTCTCCCTTTTACCTAAAGCGGTAAAATTATAACAAATTTAGACCCTTTTCCTGTTCCTTTACTTTCAGCCCAAATATTTCCGTTATGTTTTTTTAAGATTCCATAACTTACGGAAAGCCCCAACCCTGTATTATTCCCTACTTCTTTAGTAGAAAAGAAAGGATCGAATATTTGGGGTAAAGCTTCTTTTTCAATTCCCTGTCCCTGATCATGGAAAGTGACGGCAATATATTTTCCTTTATAGTTATCAGTTTTATTAGTAAGTAATTGTTCTTTTGAAGATGAGTAATCATAAATTCTGGTACTAATGGTTAATTTTCCTCCCTTAGGCATTGCTTGCTGTGCATTGACAATTAAATTAAGAAATACTTGTTGTATTTGAGGGGCGCTAAGTTTTATTTTAGGTAAATTTGGAGCGTATTTTTTAATTATCTGAATATTTTCAATAGCTAATTGGCGTCCATATAAGGAGAAAGTCTTATCGATTATTTCATTAATATCAATTACTTGAAAATCAAACTCCTGTTGCCGGGAGAAGCCCAGTAAATTAGTAACAATACCTTTACATCTCTGGGCGGCCTCTTCTATTTTTTTTATTTCGGTATACCCATGATTGTTTTTGGATAATTGCATTAAGAGCAATTGGGCATTACCCAGAACACTGGTTAAAGGATTATTAATTTCATGGGCTACACCTCCGGCTAATTGTCCCAGAGTAGCCATTTTATCTGCCTGGATTAACCGGATTTGAAGTTGTTTTCTTTCGGTTATATTTTTGACGGTTACCATCATTTCCATAGATTCATTTTCTTTGTGTTTCATTGGGCAAATGTATAATTCAGCAGGAAACTTTTTGCCGTCTTTTTTTTTCATCATTACTTCCTGGGCGTAAGTTTTTTTTGGTATTTGAGGGTCTAAAATATTTTTTATTAAAGAAGATATATTGGTGTTATCAGTAAATAGTGTGGTTAATTTTTTACCCAGCATTGTTTGCACAGGATAATTAAATATTCTTTCTACCGCTTCATTACAGGAAGTAATAGTCATATCGGATTTTAAGGAGAAAATAGCATCCTGAATACTGGCAAATAGTTCCTCTAAATAATATTTTGATTTTTTGATTTCTGCTTCCATTTTTTCCCTTTGGGTAATATCACGCATAATGGCTCTTATTCCTGTGATTTTTTCATTTTGTTTTATTACCGAGGAATTGATTTCCACAATGATTTTTTCGTCGTTTTTATTGATTAATTTTATTTTAAATCCGGAAAGAGTGCCTTGTTCAATGGTTTTTTGTATAAAATCTGAAATATTTTCCAGGGTACAGGGAGAAAAAAATTGTTTAAAGTTCATTTTAAGTATTTTGTCTTTTGGATAGAGAAAAAACAAAGCGGCTTGTTTGTTAATAGTGACAATTGCTCCCTGGGTATCTAAGGTGCAGATTAAATCGTTGGCATTTTCTACCAAATCTCTATATTTTTCTTCGGATTCTGCTAAACTTCTTTGCAGTACGTCCTGTATTTTTTTCGTTTGAAAAGCACTGATTGCTTTTTCTACTACTAAAGGTAATAAATTAAGATAATTAATACTTTTAGTGATATAATCGTAAGCGCCCAATTTCATTGCATTTACTGCTATTTTTTCATTTCCTTCCCCTGTTACAAAAATAACAGGTAAATGATAATTTTTTCTTATCTTGTTTAGTATCTCCAATCCATTTTCTTTCGGCAGATTATAATCTAAAAGCAGAATGTCAAAATTATTGTGACCAAGCATTTTCAAACATTCTGCACCGGAAGAAGCGGTTTTAACATGATATTTAGAATTAATACTTAATAACTTGTCTTTAGCTAATTGGGCATGGTCAAAATTGTCATCTACTACTAAGATATTAATCTTTTTTTTATTAGAAATCATTTTGGTAAAAAACCTTTCTTTAAGTAGTTGGTTTTATACATACTTCATAAAACTTAAATAAAATTTAAATAAGATGGCAAAAAAAATAATTTCGCTCATTTTAATGTCTCTTTCTACTCAATATTTTAACGATTTAAATGAGTTTTGTCAAGGAAAATATAAAATTAAAGGGGGGGGGGATTTAGGTTTTAGTTGCCGGTTTATTACCGGAAGAAAAAAAGATAAATTTTTTACTTGCTTTTAAAAATGTATTTTTATAAAATAACTAAAGTAGTATTGTATTTATTTTAAATAATAATTTATTTTGTATCCTAAAAGTTAAGTATAAATGCAATTATTTTTACTATTAGTTTATTTAAACGGATAAAAGGTGTGTGTATTAATAATAAAGATTAGTTTCATTACTAATTAAATTCAGTTAAAGATCACCTAATTAGAAAGGAAAAAATTAAAATGTGTTCTACTTCGAAATCTGTAGTTAAGATTATTTTTTGTACTTCCAATCCGGATGAAAAGATGTTGCTCTGGAGTTTTTTACCGGATGGAGTGGTGTTGGATACAGTGAAAAGAGAGGAAGAATTACTTGAAAAGTTTAAGGAAACGGGCTGTAATATAATTTTATTGGATACTCAAATGGGCGTGCAGGATGGGTTTGCCGTTATTAAAAAAATAAGGGAGTATGAATCTGCTTCCGATTGGAAAGCAGTGCCTATAGTGGGAATAGTTCCCAATAAGGAAAATGCTTTATCCTCAAAATTCAGTGATCATATATTTCGTCCTTTTCAGCAGCAGGAGGTATTAAAAGTTATTAACAAATATGTTTCTTTGCCTCCTTTATCGGCAATAGTTATTACTCTTGACCTGGAAATTAAAGATTTTGTTCCTGAATTTCTGGAAAACAGAAAAAAAGACAGTCTCTCGATTGGTGTGAATTTAAAAGAAAATAATTTTGTAAAAATTAAGGAATTAGGGCATAAGATGGTTGGTTCGGGAAAACTTTATGGCTTTGAACGAATTAGTAAAATAGGATATTTATTAGAAAAAGCAGCTAAAGAAGAACGAATAGAACCGATAAAAAAATTATCTCAGGAATTAATAATTTATCTTAATCAAGTGAAAAGCAGGTGGTTATATGCAGTCAAAGATTGTGGTCATTGATGATGACCAGGAAATTTTAAAGATATTTAAACGATATCTGGAGAATGAAAATTATATAGTTTATACCGTTGATAATAGTTTTAAAGCACTGGAAACGGTAGAAAAGGTAAAACCAGGTTTGATTTTACTGGATGTTCAGATGCCGGAAATGAATGGATATGAAGTTTGTTCAAAAATACGAAATAACGAAAGTTTGTCCGGGGTTCCTGTAATATTTATAAGTGCTCTGGATGAACAACAGGATAAGACAAAAGCATTTTCTCATGGTGCTGTTGATTATATAGTAAAGCCGCCCAGCAAAAAAGAAATAGTAGATAAAATTAAAAAGCATTTAAAAGGGATTATCGATGAGCAGGGGAAAGAAGAAGATGCTCATATAAAAAAAATAAGTTTCCCCGGGAAATTTAAAGATTTTAAAAAATTTTTAGAAAATAAATTAAGTTTAAATGCAGAAAAAAAAGAAATATTATTAGCAACAAAAGCGAACGCAATAAATTCACTGGGTGGAGCTTTAAGTCTTTCCAGTGCACAATTAGCACAGTATATTGCCGAATTTTTAAAATTGAAATATATTCCTTATCTGGATCCGGAACTTTTACAGCTGGATATCCTTCCCAATTCTTTTTGCCGAAAGTATCATGTATTAACTATAAATGATGAAAATCAAAACAAAGAAGCAGAAGATAAAGTTTTTGCTTTGAGCAATCCTTTTGATTGGGAACTGATGGAATTTTTAAGTAAGATGAACGGGAATAACCGGGTGGTGATTACTGAATCGGAAAACATTGATTCCTTTTTTAAAGAAAAAGGAGAAGACAAAACGACTATTGATATTATTTCCCAGGGTGCCTCTCAGCAGGAAATAGAAAATCGTCCGGTTAAATATATAAGCGACCATATTATTTATAAAGCAATAATTCAAAGAGCAAGTGATATACATATAGAACCTAAAGAATCGGAAACAAGTATTCGCTTTCGTGTCGATGGGGATATGCAGCCTGCTTTTTTTCTGAAAGATAAGACCGCTTTACGCTTGATTGCCCGATTTAAAGTACTTGCTGACTTAGATATTGCCGAAAGGCGAAAACCGCAAGATGGTTCTTTTGCTATAGCCATGGGCAATAGAAAGTTTAAATTAAGAGTGGCTACTACCAATACAGCTTTCGGAGAGAGTGTTGTTTTACGTTTGTTAGAGCCTAAAGGAAAACCAAAATCATTGGAATTGTTGGGAATGACTGATGAACAAGAGAAGACTATTCGCGAATTTTCCCGGCAGACCAGCGGTCTGATTTTGCTGGTTGGGCCCACGGGTTCGGGGAAAACTACTACTATTTATAGTCTTCTAAGCCAGATAGACTGCAAAACCAGGAGTTTAATTTCAGTAGAGGACCCTATTGAATATACTATCCCGGATGCTAATCAACAACAGGTAAATGAAAAAATCGGAGTTACCTTTCATATGCTTTTAAGATCGGCAATGCGTCAGGATCCGGATATACTCTTTATCGGTGAAATGAGAGACCGGTTTTCTGCTTCGGTAGCAACAGAAGCAGCCAGTACCGGCCATTTAGCTATCAGTACTATGCATTCAGCCAATGCTACCAGTGCAATTTTTCGTATGGAAACATTGGGTGTAGTCCGTTCGGTTATGGCTGATTCAATTTTGGGGATAGTATCACAGAAACTGCTTAAGGTTCTTTGTCCTTATTGCCGGGAAGAGTTACCTATTACCAAGGAAGAAATCCGCTTGTTATCAAAATATACAACTAATTTTCCCGGTAGTGTTGCTCATCCGGGAGGATGTCCACAGTGTAATTATACCGGTTATTATGGAAGGGAAGCAGTTTATGAAATTTTAAAATTTGATTCGGAAATATCGAAAATGGTGCGTGATAATATTCCGGTGGGAGAGATAAGGCGGTTTATTAAACAGCAAGGCGATTATTTAATCGGTGACCATGCTTTGGAAAAAGTAAAGAATTTTAAATTTTCAGTAAAACAAATTTGTGGTACGGTGTTAATAGAGGAAGCAGAGCTTGTTTCACCTGCTAAAAAAACAACCCGGATTATTCAGGACAGAAAATTAGAGGATGAACAAATAGAAAGTAAAATGGTGCAAGATGAAAAATTACCGGATAATAAACATATATTACTGGTGGAAGACGATAGGGATATTCGCCGGGTGGTGGCCCGGTTATTGGAAAAAGACGGTTATTCGGTTACTGTTGCCGAGGACGGTATAGCTGCTCTGCTGCATATGGGTAAATCAACTTTTGAATTGATTCTTTCCGATGTAGAGATGCCTAATTTAGACGGATTTAAATTATTGGAGATGAAAAACCAAAAGGGAATTAAAACCCCTGTAATATTTTTAACTTCAAGGGCGAATGTACAGGATGAAGCACTGGGATTTAAAATGGGTGCTGTTGATTATATTAGAAAGCCGTTTAATAAAGAGACTTTATTGTTAAGAATTAATAGTATTTTAAAGATATTGAAAAACGGGGGGAATGTAAAAAATGGATAATGAAATGAGTTCAACTTTAAAATGTGCTAAATGTGAGCAGGAATTTAATAAAAAAGAATTAACTATAATTAATGAAAATCCCTATTGTCACCAATGTACGATGGAATTTGCTAATGAATTTATAAAGATAAAAAGTGAGCAGTTAAGTAAAAAAACAAAAAAAACAGCGGTAATAAAAAATAAAAATTGGAAAAATGTACTCATTTGTTTGTTTTTTATTTGTATGGGATTGAATGCAATTTTAATACCTCAAATGATTAATTCTTTAAAAGGGAATAAAGTAATTCGTAAAGGAGTAATTAAAACCGATAAACAAACGGATAATTGTATTAAAAATCTTTGGCAAATATCCAGAATGCTGCAAGAAGGCAAATTGCCTCCGGGTAATTTAGTCTGTCCGGTTAGTAAAAAAGTTTATTTGGTAAAAGAGGATGGAGAAAATATAATAGTTTTTTGTCCTACCCCTTCCCGGCATGGGCAAGGTAAATTTAAACAAATTAAAGTAAGCAGGTCTTCTCCTATTCCGGAGGTGATAGAATAAGATGTCCGCTAAGAATAAGGGGTTTACTTTTATTGAGATTTTAGTCATCGTAATAATAATATCATTTTTAATTTCTGTTGGAATGATTAAGTATGTTGAGATGGTTCGGAAAGCGAGGGTTACCCAATGCCGGGTAAACCGGACGACGATAGAAGATGCAGAACAGCGTTATTATTATGCTAATAATGAATCCTGTTTAAATATTTCTAAACTGGTAGAGGATGGTTATTTGAATAAAATGCCTGTGTGTGCTGCCGGGGGGCAATATGTCTGGATCAGTACTTTTACAAATTCTTCCGTTTATCCTCTGGTGGGATGTTCGGTTCATTATTGGTTTGATTCAGAATCGGAAATGGTAACTGAACTATTATTTTCGCATGATTTTAATAATATGGATTCTCTTACTTCCTTGAGAGGTGACTGGTATATTGCAGATAGTACACTTAGGCCTACGGTGAGAGGGGGAGAGCACCGCCTGGTTTTTGGAGAGTTGGATTGGACGGACTATACAATAGAAGTAGAGGCAATTTTGCATGAAGGAAGGGGCTATGGGATTTATTATCGCAGTGACGGAGAAGAAAGAATAAGTGGTTATTGTTTTCAATATAATCCCGGAGACAGGGACTCTTTTTTGGTAAGAAGGGTATTTAACGGCCGGGAGGAAAGCCCTTTTCAGCGGGTAAGTATGCCGGAAGGATTTTCTGTTTACGGTCAGTCTCATACTATTTCTATTACCGTTGATGGAAACAACCATACAATCAGTGTTGATGGCCGGCAA
>JAGLHV010000400.1 GCA_023143305.1 bacterium
TCTGTTATCTATGGACTATGGACTAAATCTGTTTTCAATTTATTTACGAAAGAGATAAAAAAAATAAAATGAAAAGTAAAAAATGGCGGTTAATTCAAACAGGATTTAGTGACCTTTATAATAATATGGCTATAGATGAGGCGCTCTTGATGGAACATTATAGAGGGAATACACTTCCAACGCTGAGGATTTACGGGTGGAATCCTCCTGCCTTTTCCCTGGGTTATTTTCAGGATGTCCGGCAAGAACTGGATATAGAGAGATGTACCCGGCAGGGTATTAATTTCGTAAGAAGAATAACCGGTGGAGGAATAATTTTTCATCATCAGGAAGTAACTTATAGTTTTATTTGTTCCCGGGAAGAAATGGAGATGCTTCCCGGGGTAAAAGGTTCCTATAAAACAATCTGTTCTTTTTTAATTAATATGTATAAAAAATTGGGCATAGAGGCATATTTTGCCGTAGAGGGTAAAGTAGAAGGTGAAAAATTAGGAAAACCTTCCAGCTTTTGTTTTGCTTCCAAAGAGGAATATGATATTCTTATTAATGGAAAAAAAATAGGGGGTAATGCGCAAAAAAGGCGAAAGGGTTTGATTTTTCAACATGGGTCAATTCCTTTAAAATTAAATATAGATGAGGTTACTCCTTTTTTAAAAAAAAAATCGGGAAGAATAAAAAAAAGAATATGTTCCCTATCCGAAGTAATGGGAAAAGAAGTAAGTTTTAATGAGATACAACTTAAACTTATAGAATCTTTCCGGGAGACTTTTTCGGTTAATTTAAGGGAAGAAGAACTAAGTTTTGAGGAAAAAAAATTGGCACAGGACTTAAGGGAAACAAAATATAGTGGGGAAGAATGGAATGTTTATAGAAAGACAGTTTAATTGGTTCAGATTGGTTTTATTAGTTAGATTGGTTAAAGGATAAAAGGAAAAGGTATAATGTAGGGGCGACCCTTGGTCGCCCGAAAGACTCAAAGGGTTGCCTTACTCGAAAAATTCGCTAAATCGTTCGAAACATATTTTACCTTTATTCTAGAGATTAAAAGGGGAGGAGTAGAATAAAGGCAAAGTATGTTTCTCTCTGGACGCATAATTTTACCCTGCGGGCA
>JAGLHV010000401.1 GCA_023143305.1 bacterium
CCTGTTACAGGATTAACAGCGTAACGGCCGGTAAAGATTCCTTCTTTTTCTTTGTCATCGGCCATACGGGTAAATTTATCTTCAATTATTATCCGGTTAATAAATTCCTTTACTTCTTTTTCATGTTTCGTTCCTTTAATTAGCTCTAAAACCTGTGGATGTTCACAGGCAAAATTAAGAAAAGTTACTCCGTATAAAGTATCCGGCCTGGTAGTAAATACAGGAATTTTTTCCTGACTATCTTTTATGTCAAAATAAATAAGCGTTCCTTCACTTTTACCAATCCAGTTTTTCTGCATTAGTTTTACGCGTTCCGGCCAGCCATCTAATTGTTTTAAACTATCCAGCAATTCTTCTGCATAAGCTGTTATCTTGAAAAACCATTGTTCTAAATTTTTAATCTCTACTTCACCGTTACAACGCCAACATTTCCCTTCTTTTGCCTGTTCATTAGCCAATACCGTCTTACAGGAAGGACACCAATTTATCGGGGCTTTTTTCTTATAAGCCAGTCCCTTTTGGTAAAACTTTAAAAAGAGCCATTGATTCCAACGATAATATTCCTCATCACAGGTAACCACTAATCTTTCCCAGTCATACCCCATACCCAACCTTTTCTGCTGTTCCTGCATAGAAGAAATACATTGTTTGGTCCATGTCTGGGGATGAGAATCATTTTTAATGGCTGCATTTTCTGCAGGTAATCCCAATGAATCATAGCCCATCGGATAAAGAACATTAAACCCTCTCATCCGTAAAAATCGATGAAGGGTATCACCGATAGTATAATTGCGTACATGTCCCATATGTAATTTTCCGGAAGGATAGGGAAACATTTCCAGAAGATAAAATTTTTTCTTATTCTTATCCTCTTTACACTGAAATATTTTTTCTTCTTTCCAGTAATTTTGCCATTTTGGTTCTATTTTTTCAAAATCATATTCTCTGTACATCTTTTTTCCCTTTCCAATTATAAAGATTATTTAAAAACAACAGATAAAGACAGGCACAAAGGCATCAAGGCACTAAGGCACAAAGTTAAAAGACAAAAAACTAAGATAAAAAACAAAAAATAAAGGCTAAATGTGTTTTGAACGATTTAGCAAAT
>JAGLHV010000402.1 GCA_023143305.1 bacterium
TAAGGTTAAAAAGAAAGCAGGAAAATGGATTCCTGCTTTCCAGACTGTGTCATAAATCCATTTTTGGTAGTCGCAGGCTTTCTTGTCCGCCTCTGGAGGAAGCCTGCGAAAAATCTCCGACAATAACGCAACCTAAAGGTTACGGCTACCACATAAAAATATTAATTGTGACACAATCTGTTCACAGAATGAAAAAAGAACAAGAAATACAATTCGGCAACAGCCTCAATTTATAAAGGGTGAGTATAGTAAAGATGTAAAGATTTGGTCAAAATGCTTAAAAACGAACAAAAAAGGTCAGTATAATAGATCTTTAAGGATAAGCTATATAAGCTATAATAGAAAAAAAACAGAATTGTTTTTATGAAAAAACCTTCACAAAAAAACTCCGGTTTTTATAATTAAAGAAACCCTTTCCTCCTTATCAGCGTTGAAGATTTTTTGATTTTTTAGAAATATCATAGAGAATTTTTAACCGGACTTACGAATTTTTCCAGACTTGATTTTAAAGGTAACCATATTTTGTTTTTAGATTTTAGAATTTTTGGCAATATAATTGCATAAGAAAGTAATGAGAAACTTCAGGTTAGGGGGAAAAATTAGATATTTTTTACCTGATATTTTAATATAAAAGGAGGTGAGATTTAAAATGAAAAAAATCGAATGTATCATCCGTGCCGAAAAATTAAAAGAATTAGAAAAATCTTTAAGGGAAGCGGGTGTAGGTGGAATGACTATTACCGAAGTAAAAGGATTTGGAAGGGAAACTACCCGGCCGGAAGCGTATCTGATTTTACCCAAGACTAAAATCGAAATATATGCGACAGATGAACAGGTAGAAGAATTAATTTCGGTAATGATTGATATTTGTGGTACGGGTAAATTAGGTGATGGAAAAGTTGTTGTTTTACCAATAGAAGATGTTGTTCGAATAAGAACAGGAGAACGTCAGGATAATGCGTTACTTTAAAAGAGTTCTGCAAAAGGCAATATTCTGCGTGCCTGTCCGCCAGTCTGTAAGGTGGATTCGCCAGTCCATAAGGCGGGTCATTCCGCACTTGATGCGGAATCTATAATGTAATGGATTCCTGCTTTCGCAGGAAT
>JAGLHV010000403.1 GCA_023143305.1 bacterium
AAACATATTTTGCCTTTGTTCCCCCCCTTGACTCATAAATACTACGTCATAAATAGTCCTAACCGATATTTGAGTATTCTTAATACCATACCTACGAACTGTCTTTTTCAAAATCCCCCCTATCTCCCTTTTTCAAAGGGGTAAAATTCGTTCGCACCATACATTGTCATAAACTATGTTTGACTATTGTATGACTTTTGACAATTCTTTCTGCTATAAGCCACTATAACTTTTCTTTTCTGTCTTCTGTAAAGTAGTAGGGGATAAATTAAATATTTCTTCTTTCAACCCTTTATTTACAACTACTTTTTTTAAATATATCAAAATATCTAATTTTTCTGCCTCCTGATTTTCTATCGTTTCAGCAAACCAGGGAAATTCCCGTCTTAATTGTTGCCAATCAAAAATTTGAATTCTAATTTTATGCGGCACTAATATTTTGTCTGTTTTTTTAAAGATTTTAAAATCTATTTTACTAAGCGTTTGGCCTGCGTCATTAAATAATTCTATTTTTTTTATTATTAATTTACGTTTATCCACCCAAATTTTTTTATTATTCTTATAAAAAATATAATTTTTACGGGTTTGATCAATTATTTCAAAACCATCTAATAATACCTTTTGTCCGAGATTTAAAAAAGATGTCTTTTCTCCACCTTCAATATTACAGATAATTCCTTTTCCATAAAAATAAATCTTTATTCCCTTATTCATTAAAAATACTGCCCGGGGAACGCCGAACCATCCCATAAAATTTATTTTTAATAAATCAGGCGTTTTATAAAAAAAATACCCTTTTTGAATTATCCGTTTATCCCCTATTTTTATATCAAGATTAATATGTCCGGATAAATCTTTTATTTTTCGACAATTATAATTTATTTTATTAATTAATGTAGTCTTTTCTTGTATATCAGTTATTAAAATCTTATGGCCGGCACAACCCAATAAAAAAAAACTACACCAAAGATATAAACAGAAAAAAAACCCTTTTTGATAAACTACTGTCTTCCGGTAAAATTCAATCATCTGTCCCCTTTTTTTGCATACCTTTCTTTACCCTTAATCTTTAGCCTTTCGGGCGACCAAGGGTCGCCCCTAC
>JAGLHV010000404.1 GCA_023143305.1 bacterium
AAAGTTTAGCCCGGGAACGAAAAAGCGCCTTGGATTACGAACGAAAGGCTATAGAATATGGGGTGCTGGAAAGAGAAGTAAGAAGTAATAAAGAACTGTTTGAGTCTGTGTTAAAACGGGTTAAAGAAACTACTCTATCCGAAACAATAAAGGCAAACAACATCAGTATTCAGGAACGGGCAAAAGTTCCTTTAAGCCCAATAAAACCCCGGAAAAAATTAAATATCATTCTGGCCTGTCTGGTAGGTGCTGTAGGAGGAATAGG
This sequence comes from bacterium, assembly GCA_023143305.1. Classification (GTDB taxonomy): domain Bacteria; phylum CBDUZB01; class JAGLHV01; order JAGLHV01; family JAGLHV01; genus JAGLHV01. Next base: position 266 of record JAGLHV010000404.1, read on the forward strand.
TTTAGCCTTTTTCTTTGATTATTTAGATAACAGTATTAAGACACCCGAGGATGTGGAAAAATATGTCCAATATCCTTTCTTAGGATATATCCCGGCAATAGAATCCGACAAAAAAGATACAGTTGTTCAATTAGAACCTAAGTCAGGGGTAGCTGAAGCTTACCGTACTTTACGCACCAGTATTCTTTTTTCTTCCTCCGACCAGGTAGCTACCAAAAGTATTTTAGTTACCAGCCCGGGACCGGGAGAGGGAAAAACCATTACAGCATCTAATTTAAGTATAACTATGGCTGTAGGAGGAAGCAGGGTTCTTTTAGTTGATTCCGATATGCGTAAACCCAGGGTAAATAAAATATTTGACTTAAAAAATGATATTGGCTTGAGTAATTTTTTAGTAGGTCAGGCCGGACTGGATGAAATTGTTAAAGGAACAGGAATTCAAAATTTATCCGTAGTATCTTGCGGGCCTCGTCCGCCTAATCCGTCTGAGTTACTTACTTCCTTACAAATGATTGATTTTATCAAACAGGCCACTGAAAAATTTGATAAGGTAATATTTGATTCACCGCCTTTAGGAGTAGTCACCGATGCTAATATTTTAGCCAAAATAGTAAGCGGGGTTATACTGGTATTTCAGGGAGGTAAAACTTCCAGGAATATAATTCCCAGAATCAGACAGTTGTTAACAAATGCCCAGGCCCGGGTATTAGGAGTAACCATCAATAATCTCCGCCAGGAAAGAAGCGGATATTATAATTATTATTACTACAACTATCAATATTACGGCAAAGAAGACGAAAAAAAAGAAACACCCGAACAAGT
>JAGLHV010000405.1 GCA_023143305.1 bacterium
TTCTCCGGAAATGACTGCCCACAGTTCGGGGTTTGTAATTGAGGTGGTTGAATAAAATTACCCTAAATCCGATATTGAAAAAAGGAGATAGTCGAGAAAGGACAAAAAAGAATTAGAAAGTCCTCAGAAATTACAAAATTTCTTTTAGATAATTTCTGGTTTCAAAACGACTATCTAATCGAATATAACCAAAATTCCGGCATTGACATGTTCGACGAAACAATGTTTAATAATGACGATACAAAAGCAAAATTAGCAGTATCCGACCATCGTCCCATATGGGCAATATTCAATATTACCCAGAAAGACGATGATTAAAAAAGTTTGCAAAAAAGCATAGGGAAATTAAAAATTATGGAAATTTTAGAATTAATAGTGGATTTAATAAAAAATTTGAAATGGGTAATAATAGTACTTATTTTGAAAAAATCTTTAGGAGAAGCACTTGTTTTGATTAGTGAAGGAATAAAAGAATTTTTAAAAAACTTATGTCACGTTACCGTTGAAAAAAATAAGGACAACTGGAAAATTAACGCTGATTCTATGCAGGTAGAGGTCTCTCCCATGCAAACTGTGAGTGAAACAGAAAAAAATCTTCCTTCTGGGCCGGCTGAAGACGAAAATAAATTTCAAGAAGACAAACTCAAAACTCTTTTAAAAGAAAATAAATTTGTTGAAATTGAAAAAGAATGTAAAAAAGGGAAAGATAAAGATAAAAAAAATACATATCTTTATTTTTCCCAGGGAAAAGCTTATATTAAGCAAGGTAGATATGAATCTGCGATAGAGGAACTTAAAGAAGCTATCAGGCTTAATCCTGATTTTGCAAATGCACATTTTAATCTTGGTTTGGCTTATGGGGAGAAAGGATTGTGGTATCGAGCAATAGAGTATTATGAGAGGGCTTTAGAGATAGCTAAAGCAATTGGGAATAAGCAAGGAGAGTCAGCATGTTATACAAATTTAGGTGGTGTTTATGGGATCTTAGGAGAATATAAGAGGGCAATAGAATATCAGGAGAGGGCTTTAGAAATAGCTAAAGCAATTGGGGATAAGGCAGGAGAATCTAAATGCTATACAAATT
>JAGLHV010000406.1 GCA_023143305.1 bacterium
TTACCGGTGGTCCCCAAATCAATAGCTAAAACGACCTTAACCTTCATCTTTATGCTCCTCCTTTAAAATTTACCCAGCTGAATATCTATATCCCCTGATTACCTACAACTCGCATTAATCAATATTTTACTGAGAAAATACAGAATACTTACGCCTATTAATACCCATCCGATTTTCTGATATAAATTTTTTTTCTTTTTCTTTAGATCTTCTTCCATTTCTTTACGTATAAACATATCCGGTTTGGTAAGCAGTAAAATTCCTCCGACTAAAGGTATTAAAATATCTATCATATTCTCTCCTGTTCTGTTTTTATTTCAGATAATGCCTGAATTGAATTGCTGACGAAATGAGCATCGAGCAAACTCGATAGCTCCTAAAGAACTCAATTCCTATGATTTGTTAACGTGAAATTTTGAGGAATGTTGCTTAAGGTTTTAATTTATTGAAGTATCTGTTCTCCAAACCCTAATAACTTCCTTGATTTCTCACATGATTTCTTCATTTTTTAATTATATTTTTATTCTATTTTAGTGTCAAGGTAAAAACTCATACCATAATAAAGAAATCTTTAAGTTGTTAATTTTAAAAGTTTAAAGTGTGTTACTTATGGAGGAAAGAAAAACATTTCCGGGGCAGAACTCACCTAATTAGATTCAGTGTAAATTCACCTACAGCGATTTGTCTTCTATTAACTCAAGTTTTTTCTTTCTTGTCAAACATTTAATCTCCTGTTCTCTTTTTGTGGCAAATGATCTATCAGGACATTTCTCTGAATAAACATATTTCACCGGTTTTCGTGCAAATGTATATTTTGAACCCATTCCTTTATTGTGCTGATTAAGTCTTTTACTTAAATTTGTTGTAATTCCTGTATATAAAGTCTTATCGGAACATTCAAGGATATATATATACCACATGGCTAATTTGAATTCAACTCCTGTAACAAAATAGTTTTTAAAAATTTCCTTAATAGGACTTCCTTCGTCGCTTTGTTCCTCAGGACAAGCTCACTTGTCTTTCACCTGCGACTGAAAAATAAACTCCCCGGGCTGGTCAATGTTG
>JAGLHV010000407.1 GCA_023143305.1 bacterium
AACTGTTATTATGCTATGGATAATTATGGATTTAAAGGAGGGACTAAAAGTGTTTCAAGGCGGGAAGCAAAACCTATTTTACGTTTCGGAGAATGGATTGTTCCTGCTTGTGGAATAACTGATTTTGGAAGTGAATATATTAAAATATCGCAAAATAGTTTAAAAAGGGGATTAAAAGTTTTAGAGGAGGAGAAACTACAAGCGGAGGCAATGGTCTTTGATGTGACTATTCCCGCGGAATCTATTTTGGAGAAAAAAGAAAAATTATTGCTGGGAAACCTTCCTTTAAAGAGGTCCACCTCAAATTTTTTTCAGATGGTTAAAAAAATTTCTACTAAAAAAATGTTGATTTATTATCCTTTATGGATAATAAGATATGATTATAAAGGAGCGAGATATTTAGTTTCGATGGATGGAGTGGAGGAAAAAATTGTTTATGCCCATTTTCCCGGAAATTCTCATTATCGGGTAGTTAATTTTTTGATTGTAATTGCCGTAATTAATTTTCTATTAACCAGTCTTATTCAGCAACCCGGTAATTTAATAAACGCTTTATTGCTAATGAGAGGGTGGTTTGTTTTTGGTTTGTTTTTGTTAGGATCTATTTTATTTGGTTATTTTAAAGCGGGGGTTAAGTCTTTTCGTTTTTCGGATGAGGTAGTAGTAAAAAATGGGTTACGTGTGGATGCGGGATATGCCCCGGCAAGAAATATCTGGGCTGATGTTGGTACTTTAGCACAAGAGTGGGGAAAAGGTTTTTTTAATTTTGGAAGCAAAAAGTGGTGACAGATTTATGAAAAAACAAAATATTTGTATTATTCCTTTAAAATGTTCTCAGTGTGGTATTGAACTGCAAGCTGTGGAAGGGGAACAGGTTTATTATTGTAATAATTGTAAGACGGCGCTATATCTAAAAGAAGGTGAGCTGGAAGTGCTTTCTGTAGAGTTTGCTGTCCCGGTAATTGAAAAAGAAAAAGAGGAATATCTTTTTTTCCCTTTTTGGTCTTTTCTGGTAGATATTGAATTTTTTGCCGGATTGAAACAGGAAAG
>JAGLHV010000408.1 GCA_023143305.1 bacterium
ATGCTATTATACTGCCTATGGTCATTGCTAAAAGAAGACTAATCTCTTTGTGGCCAGGAACAATTTTTTCTTCTTTTATGTCCTGATAAGACCATACTTCCATTCTTTTCATTATCTCATCATCAAAATGGTCAAATACATAAACTTCTTTTTTCTTCCAATTTTTATCTTTATTAAATACGCGATTATAATCATTTTTTAGATTAAAGGTGCTAATCCATACACCTTTACCGTTATAATAATCTTTTACTACTTTAGTTGTTGCAGCATAAAAAGTCTTAACACCTTGCTCCTCTGCAGCTTTGATAATTTTTTCAATCACTTTTATCTTCCACACACTGTATTCCTGCCTTTTACTTGAAGATTTCATTCGTCTAAATTTCAGGGTTGATTGAATTTCTACAAACATTAATATAGGAACTTTATTTACTATCATTACTTTTAAAAATATTGTTCCAAAAGATCCATCATCAGGTATATATCCATCCGGCCGCAATTCATCACTCTTAATCTGTAATAATTCCGGAAAATCGTTTACATCATCCATTGATGGGAAAACAAAACGTTCAATAAATCTCTCCAGTATTCTCCACTTATCTTTTTTTAATTTCACTGTTAATTCTTTACCTCCAACAGTAAAACTAACATAAGGGTTTTCATTTATAGTCTTTTCTATTCCTTTTATTATTTTGATAACTTTTTCCTTATTAAAAATATCTGTGTTTTTTATAATTCGTTTACTTCTATATTTTTCAAATTCGGGAAGAATATCATTTAAAAGACTTAAATACTCTGACTTTTCTATCAACGGTTCCAACGTTCTAATAAAATCATTTAATAAAATACTTTCCTCTCTTAACAAATTAAGGGTAAGAACAACGTCTTTTTCTAATTGTTCTTCTTCAAAAACATCATCATTTTTTCCAGTTGCTTCATGCCTTAACTCATGCATAAAAGCTACTATGGTCACGATATTCCGTATTTTTTCATCTTTAATTTCCAGAATGGATTTATTGATTCCGATAAAGTTATTTTTAATGCAG
>JAGLHV010000409.1 GCA_023143305.1 bacterium
CCACAGGCAATGGAAAGCAATGTCTTTCCCGAACCGGCAACTCCCACCAATGTCACTAATTTGATCTCTTCACTTAACAGCAACTCCAGAGCAAATCTCTGCTCTTTATTTAACGGTTTTATCCCCCAGGGAACCGTTTTCTGATGAGAAAGCGGTATAAAAAAATCGCTCTTTTGATCATACTTTAAAAGTGCTGAATGGGAATCATTCTGGCCATCTTTAAGAATAATAAATTCATTAGGAGAAAACTTGCCTAATTTATCTGCTTTAATTTTCTTATCTTTAAAAAATCTATCAATCACTTCTTTTCCAACTTTAATAGTTCTATACCCGGAATACAAAGTTTCTATATTAACCTTTTCTTTTTCGTAATTTTGTACTGTCAATCCTACGGCTTCCGCCCTTATTCTTAAATTTATATCCTTGGTAATAAAAACGACATTTTCCCCTTTTTCCTGTAAAGCCATGGCCGTGTGAAGAATACGGGTATCAGGGGAAGAGTTTTTTGATTTAAAATATAAATCTTTTTTGGAAGGATCAAGCTCTACTTTAAAAACACCCCCCTCTTCTAAAGGCACCCCCTCATTTAATTTTCCTTTAACACGAAGATCATCTATTTTATGGGCAATCAGTCTGGCGTTTCTTCCCCTTTCATCGGGAGACCTTTTTAATTTATCCAGCTCCTCAATTACTGCTATGGGAATAGTAACCTTATTATCTGCAAAACTGTGTATACAATCAGTATCATGAATTAAAACATTAGTATCCAGAACAAAATTTTTTATCATTATTTTCTCCTTATTTTAATTTTAGTAATGTCAAAAATATTTTATTTTTTGGTAGTCGCAGGCTTTAGCCTGCGTTTTTATCATTTTATTTTTGGCACTCCCTTGTTTTTTTTTGAAATCTTTTTTTTAATTTTACTTTATATCCATTCTTAAGGCAAGAAAAAAAAATTATTTATTTAAAAGCATCTCCTCTATTTAAGCAAATTTTTCTTTTTGCCTGTAAAATTATTTTTTTCGCATTGGTTAACGTGA
>JAGLHV010000041.1 GCA_023143305.1 bacterium
CCCCCCTTATCCACATTATTTAAGAATAACCCAAAACCACCCCTGGTTAAAAAAAAAACCGAATTATCCTATCTGTTTTTTACTTATCAAAAACAAATAGAACAATTCGGCAATTTGGAGAGCCTACCCTTTTTTATTCATAAAAATTGCACTTTTACCTTATCCTGGAAGACGGGTAGGCTCTAATGGCCCTGGAAAATTTTTTATTCCTGCGGCCTTTACCCCCAGGAAACTTCTTCGCTTCTATTAATGAATATAGCACCTTTTTTTTCTTTGTCAAGACAAAAAAAAACTCCCCTTTTATTCAAATAAAAGAAGAGTTTTTTTTAATTTCTCATCACAAGATTATTTTTTCTTTTTTTTCTTAGCTACTACTTTTTTCTTCTTAGCTACTACTTTTTTCTTCTTGGCTACTACTTTCTTCTTAGCCTTTTTTCTCCCGCGAGCCATCTTCGCTCTGGAAACATCTCCCTGTTTGTCAATATAGTAAAGGAAACCTTCTTCTCTCTTTATCCCTAACTTAGATACTTTTACGGGTTTTCCTCCTTTTTTCTTTCCTCTCACCATGCTCGCTTTGGAAATATCACCCTGTTTATCCAGATAATACAAAAACCCTTTTTCCCTTTTAATCCCTGCTTTTTCTACTTTTTCTGCCATAATCTCTTTCACCTCCTTCCTTTATATAAAATCTAGTTTTCAAAAAAACTATTTTTTTACTAACTACATTTTTATACTGTCATTAGTATACATTAATGCAGTATTTCCGTCAAGAAAAATTATTTTATTTTTTTTATTATCTCCTGACAGAAACGAGGCAAATCTTCCGGCTTTCTTGAAGTAATTAAATTCCCGTCGACAACAACTTCTTTATCTTCAAATTTAGCTCCGGCACTTTCTACATCATCCTTTATAGCCATAAAACAAGTAATCTTTTTTCCTTTTAATACCTGAGCCGATACCAATAATGAAGGGCCGTGACAAATAGCAGCAATTACTTTTCCCGAATAAAAAGCTTCTCTTACTAACAAAACAACTTGTTGATGACGCCGCAGAAAATCAGGGGCCCAACCACCGGGAATAATTATCGCATCGAAATCATTAATCTTGACCTGCCCGATATCTTTATCGGGTTCCACAGGATAACCATACTTTCCTTTATAAATTCTTTCCGTTCCGGTCCCAACAACTAATACCCGGGCATTTTCTTCCTTCAACCTCAAAAGAGGATACCATAGTTCCAAATCCTGATATTGATTTTCCACAAGAATTATTATCTTCTTGTTTTTTAAACTCATTTTTTGTTCCTCTTTTTTTTAAAATTATTCCCTCTAAAATTACTAATAAAAATATATTTTTTTAAATTGTACAATTTACTTAATTAATACTTTCTTTTAAACTATATATTTTTGTATATGCAATTTATTATATCCTAATCATCTCTATCTATAAATTCTTAATTTATCTTTAGGATGAATATAACGTTTTCGAGCAATTTTATTCCACTTTTTTATACTAGAAACTGATGTTCTGAATTTACGGGCAATGCTACTTAAGCAATCCCCTTTTCTAACTCTATAAATAACATATCGTCCTTTTATCTTCCTCTTATTAATTTCTGCTTTAGTCAGATATTTCTCTCCGGGAGATAGACGGGAAAACTTAAGATTAAAAATATCTTTTGTCCCCGAAGGTAATTGAATACTATATTCCTTTATACCTGCAGGCGTACACCTTTTTCTTAACTCCGGATTTAAATCAACAATTTCTTTCAAAGACACTTCACAACATTCGGCAATTGTTTTTAAGTCAACACATCCTTTAATAACCACCTCATCCGCTTTTATCAAATTATCAAGTTCCGGAAGAAAACCGAATATTTCCGGTTCCCTAAAAATCATTATGGTAGCCATAATTTTAGGAACATATGCTTCTGTTTCCGCAGGAAGAATCAATTCCCAAAAATCATTAGTTTTTTGTTGTTTAATCGCTCTTTCTATCCGTCCCCGGCCGGCGTTATAGGCAGCCAGCGCCAATTCCCATGAACCAAAAAACTGATAAAGCTCTTTTAAATGCTCTGCCGCAGCAAGAGTCGACTTTTCCGGATGTCGTCTTTCGTCTACCCATGAATTACGGTTTAACCCATAAATTTTTCCTGTTCCCTTAATAAACTGCCAAATTCCTACCGCTTGTTTGGGTGAACGAGCTACAGGATTAAACCCACTTTCCACTAATGCAACATAAACCAATTCTTCCGGAATTCCTTCCTTGATCAAAACTTCTTTCATCCATGGAGCATATTTTCCCGAACGTCTCAGCCATAAACCAAAATATTTTCTCCCGGAAGTAACATAATATTCCAACCATCTTTCTATTCGGCTATTGAAAGTGATAGGGAAAGAAAAATCTTTTTTATCCACATCAGGAGCAATTCCATAAATAATTTTATTTAACTTTATCTGAAATAAACAGATTTGACTAAGCAATGTACTTTGCTTACGAACCAACTCATCATTATCCTTTCCCCTGGAACAATCAAGTAAATGTTTAAGAGCATAATTAAAATCTGCTTTTGCAGAATACCATTCCTGAATATCAAACTTTTCCACACCGCTTTTATATAGTTGAGTTGCTATTTTAAATCTTTTCTCAAAAGACACATTACGCGAAAGATAACTCCCTCCTACGTTTGGCCCCTTAGTATTCCTTTTATTTTTCAAACCCACACAACTGGGTATAAGAAAAAACATAAACAAAACGATTAAAACTCTATTTTTTTTCATTTCAATTTCCTTCCTTTTTTATATAATCTTTTCAAAAATATTTTTTTAATTCTTTCTTTTTTTTAAAAGATGCTCCTTATAATATTTAGAAAATTTATGTGTCCCATCTCCTTTAGCCACAAAAAACATTACCTCCGAATCAACCGGATACAATGCTGCTTTTAACGAAGCCAATCCGGGATTACACACCGGGCCAACCGGTAAACCATAATACCGATAAGTGTTATATTTAGAATTAATTTCTAAATCCTTGTAAGTCAGCGGTTTTTGCCACTTGTCTAAAACATAACGCACACTAGCACAAGATTCTAATCTCCAACGTTTATTTAACCGGTTATGAAAAACTGCTGAAATTAAATTTCTCTCACTTTCATCCTTTGCCTCCTTTTCAATTAAAGAAGCAAGAATTACCACCTCACGTTGATTCAAGTTAAACTCTTTGGTTCTCCTTCCCATTTGTGGAGTAAAAACTTTAAAAAACTGACGCCTCATTATTTCAATAATTTCCTCTTCTTTTGTCCCGGGCAAAAGAAAATAAGTCTCCGGAAATAAATATCCTTCTAAGTTTCTTTTTTTTACTATCTGCAGAAACTCATCACAGGAATAAAGAATATTTTTTTCCACCAACAATTGGGCAATTTGCTTAACAGTAAACCCCTCAGGAATAGTTACTTTATTATAAAATACTTTTCCACTTGCCAAAATATCAATTATTTCCCTTGTTGACATCCCGGAATTCAATTTATAAGTGCCTGCTTTAATCCTCTTATGTACTCTTTTGAAATTGACTAATAAAAGAAAATATCTTTTACTTTTAATTATCCCTTTCTCCACTAACAAATCCACTATCCCACCGGAATTCATTCCCTGTTCAATCGTAATTACCCCTTCTTTAATAGAGGATTTATGAGAACAATTTAACAAAATTACAATCATAAACATTGTAACCAATAAACAAGATAAAATTATTATCCATTTTTTTTTATTCATCTATTTTTTATTTTGGAGAATCCAAATATCCTTGTAAAATCACTGCCGCAGCCACTTTATCTATTACTTTTTTCCTTCGTTTACGGGAAAGATCTGCATTGATTAAAACATTTTCCGCTGCTACAGTACTAAGCCTTTCATCCCATAACACCAAAGGCACGGAAATACATTTTTTTAACTGCTCAACAAAAACCATAGTCTCCTTTGCTTTTTTTCCTGTTCCCCCATCCATGTTTATCGGAAATCCAACAACTATTTTACTAATTTTAAATTCTTTAATTAAACTTTTAAATTCCTCTATTTTTTCATCCTTAAAGAAATCTTCAGCAGAAACAACTTTTAAACCCTGTGCAATTATTGCTAACGGATCGCTTATTGCTAATCCAATTCTTTTTTCTCCGTAATCAACACCTAATATTCGCAAAACTAAACACCTTCCTTCATAGACATATCAACTACCCCGCAGCTTGCTGCCGGGTAATACACCCAAGCCCCTTCGACTCCCTGCAGTCACTCAGGTACAATTCAACTGCATAGTTTTTGTCAGCGCAACTGAAAAAACTCTAAGTCTCATTGAATTAAAACCCTGACGGAACTTAATTATTGCTAAACAAATATCTAATTTACAAGTTTATTTTTTCTAAACAAGTATATTTTGCCCCACTGGGATACAACCAGCTTTCCATCAAAGAAATTTCTTTGATTTGAATTTCGCCAAAAGAAAGAGTATTAAGTTCTTTAATTTTTTGAATTAATCCATTCTTGTCTTTCAAATAACGAACCCTGCCCAAAGAAAGATGAGCAATAAAATCTCTTTTTTCTTTTTCAAATCCTGATAAAAAACAAATCTCTTCGACTATTTGATGTAATTGTTTTAACTTTTCTCTCTCCTGGATTCCTACCCAAATTATACGGGGGTTAACATAATGAGGAAAAACCCCGAACCCTTTAATGTTTATTTTGAAAGGCCCAAACCCGGAAATTGCATGTCTTAAATTATTTTTAATTTCCTCTACTTTACTCCCTGATACTTCTCCTAAAAACTTCAAGGTAAAATGTATTGCGTTTTTTTCTATCCATTTCACCTCTGCATTTACTTTTTCTAAACTTTTTCTACCTAATACAAGTTGCTCTTTCTTTTCCTCAGGTAATTCAATAGCAACAAAAACTCTCATTTTTATCTCAACAAAACTTCAATTTACCTTAATATTATTATCTATCTTTTTTCTTTCCCTCATTACTCTTTGGTTTTTCATTGTACCAATTTTATATAAAAATTGCAATAGTTTTAACTTTTCTTTTGTAATCTTGACAAAAAAAGGGTATTTCTGTTATAATGAAATCAGGGACAAAGTATCTTAACCGGTTTATGAGTAAAACACATTTTATTTATACCTTTTTCGGAGAAAAACAATGAATAAGATAAATACAAATTCTAAAAAAAAGATTTTTATCGTTGATGACGAAGTAGAAATACGAGAAATATTTCAAAACATTTTAACAGAGGAAGGATATGAAGTAGAAACTTTTCCCAACTGTGAAGGGCTTTTAACCTCTATCATTTCCTCTCCTCCCGATTTATTAATAATGGACCTTATTCTACCATGGGAAAAAGGGGAAGATTTTATCCAAAGATTTAATTCTATTGACAAAATCAAAAATTTTCCTATTATTGTTGTTTCAGGAAAAGCGATATCAAATACTGATATCCAACAACTCAAATCCAATGGTGTAATAAATTTTTATTCTAAACCTTTTGACATTCAATTCATTTTACGGGAACTCTCCACTTTATTAATGGCAGAGTAAACCCTTCTTGCAACTTCATTTATTTATTTGATTGTTTTTTTATATTTTTTGCTTTTTAAATAAACTCTCAAAATAGAAATAGCCGCCGGAGTAATACCTGATATACGAGAAGCCTGTCCTAATGAAATAGGCTTAAATGCAGATAATTTTTCTTTTACCTCACGGGAAAGACTGGGAACAGAATAAAAATCCAAAGAAGAAGGAATTGTAATTTCTTCTATTTTGTGAAATTTTTTTATTTCTTTAAGTTGTCTTTCAATATATCCTTGATATTTCGTTTCTATTTCTACCTGAAAAGCTACCTCCGGAGAAACACTATCATCGCCATTTTCGCTTAAATCCATTAAATTCTGATAAGAAATTTCCGGTCTTCTTAACAATTCTTCCAAACTTACCGCTTCCTTCAGAATACTACTTTTCCAACTTTTTATCTTTTCGTTTGTCTTTTCCGTAGGAATTATCCTGGTTTTTTTAATCCGATTTAATTCGTTCCTAATTGCTTTTTTCTTTCTCAGAATTTTTCGCCTCTTCCCTTCATTAACCAATCCTATATTATAACCTATTTCCGTTAAGCGTAAATCTGCATTATCTTCCCGCAATAGCAATCTATATTCTGCCCGAGAAGTAAACATCCGGTAAGGCTCATTTGTCCCCTTAGTGACTAAATCATCAATAAGAACCCCAATATAACCCTGTGAGCGATCAAGAATAAGCGGCTCCCGGCTTTTAACTTTCCGGGTGGCATTTATACCGGCAATAAGCCCCTGTGCCGCTGCTTCTTCATAACCGGTAGTTCCATTAATTTGTCCGGCTAAAAAAAGATTTTCTATTATTTTAGTCTCCAAACTTGGTTTTAGTTGTGTCGGATATACATAATCATGTTCAATTCCGTATCCCGGCCGCAATATTTTTGCCTTTTCCAACCCTTCAATCGCATGTACAATTTCAACCTGAACATCCAGCGGTAAACTAGTAGCTAACCCGTTAGGATACACCTCTATTGTATTTATTCCTTCCGGTTCTAAAAAAATCTGGTGCCTTTCTTTATCATGAAATTTTACTATTTTATCCTCTATAGAAGGACAATATCTTACCCCGGTAGATTTTATTATTCCCGAATAAAGAGGAGATCGGTCTAAAGCATTTCTAATAATTTGATGTACCTGCAAATTAGTATAGGCTATATAACAGGGAACCTGTCTTCGTGTTATCTTTTTAGTAGAAAAAGAAAAAGGTACGGGATTCTCGTCTCCATATTGAATCTTTAAATTGGAAAAATTAATACTTCTTTTATCTAAACGCGGACAAGTACCCGTTTTAAACCTTCCTATTTCAAATCCCATTTTTTCAAAACTATCCGTAAGCCCACAAGCTGCTGCTTCTCCCATTCTCCCTCCGGGAAAATGATTAAATCCAATATGAATTAGTCCTCTAAGAAATGTTCCCGGGCTAACCACTATTGTTTTTGCTTTAATTTTTTCTCCTATTTTTGTCTCTACCCCCCAAACAGTATTGTACTTTACTAAAATTTTTTCTACCATCCCCTGCTTTAAATCCAGGTTAAACTGGTTTTCTAAAACCTTCTTCATATAGAACCTATATTTTTGTTTATCTGCTTGTGCCCGGGAAGAGCGTACGGCAGGACCTTTACTGGTATTTAGTTGACGAAACTGAATTCCCGACCAATCAATGGCCTTTCCCATTTCTCCACCCAGCACATCTATTTCCTTTACTAACTGCCCTTTGGCTAAACCGCCGATAGCCGGATTACAAGACATTGCCCCAATAGTATCCAGATTCATCGTTAAAATAAGGGTAGAACAACCTATCCGGCTGCTAGCCAAAGCCGCCTCACAACCGGCATGTCCCGCGCCTATTACAATTACATCATATTCCTGATAATGTATTGACACAATTTCTCTCCTTAAAAATTTTAATGATAAGTTGTTAGCTCTCTACTTCTTCCAATATGGCTGCTTTTTCATATTTGAATAAAACAATGGCTTTTCTAAATTTATTTTTTTTCATTTCTAATAACCTCAAGGTGATAGTCAAGAAATTCAAGGACTTGATTCACCTTATCAAGTCTCACAGTAGACTTGCCTTGTTCTAAATCCCTAATGAAACGCAATCCCACTCCTACCCTTTCAGCAAATTCAACTTGTGTTAATTTTGTCATTTTTCTTAACTCGCTTATTTTTTTCCCTATTTGCATTTTGTTTCCTTTTTGCTTATTAATTACTTTCAGCGTATAATTGTATGCTCTAACGGGTATAATGTCAAGCAAAAAAAGATTAAAATTATACCCTTTCGGCCATATTTTTAATCTTTTAGAAAAATTTCACACCTTAAAGGGTATAATTTAAAACAAAAACAAGAACATTATACCTTTTTGGGCATAAAACTTTACACCATCCTTTAGAATGTTATAGCATGCATTGACACAGTCAATCCATGCTATATATATATCCAAAAAATCAGAAAAATAAAGGCAACAAGGGTGCTTAAAACAGGACTCCCTTCGTCGCTCTGCTCCTCAGGACAAGCTCACTTGTCTCTCGCCTGGAAACAAATAGTTTCTTTTTTTTAAGCACCCTTTAGGGTGCTTAAAACAGGACTCCCTTCGTCGCTTTGCTCCTCAGGACAAGCTCACTTGTTCAACTCCTGAGGGAGAAGTTTCTTTTTTTAGGGGGGACTTTTTCCCCCCTAAAAAAAGAAACTGCCCGGCCAGGACTCGAACCTGGACTAGCATGAACCAGAATCATGTGTGTTACCATTACACCACCGGGCATTATTTATTTTTTCTTTGCCTTTATTATTGTGCTACAGGATTATCTTCTTTCTTGGGAAAAGAATCTCCCT
>JAGLHV010000410.1 GCA_023143305.1 bacterium
CGGGATAATTCATGCTTAATGGTCTTAAAAACAAATAATGCATCTATTGAGCATTTAAAATTTAGTAATATTATTGAATATTTAAAAAAGGGAGATTTGTTAGTCCTTAATAATACCAGGGTCATTCCGGCAAGATTGTTTGGTGAAAAAGAAAATACTAAAGGGAAAATAGAAGTTTTTCTCCTTCGTAAGTGTAATAAAAGTAAAAAGACAAGTCAGGAATGGGAAGTTCTTTTTAAACCGGCTAAAAGAGTAAAAGAAGGGACAAATATTGTTTTTTCAGGAGGATTACTTAAAGGCCTGGTTGTTAAGAAGGAAAGAGAAAGCGGTATTGTTAAATTTAAAAGTAAAGCTGATTTTTCTGATATCCTGGAGCAAATCGGAAAAGTTCCTTTACCTCCTTATATTAGAAGAGAAAAAATAAACAATAGAAACACAAGCCCTATCGAAAGTCTGGATAGAGAAAGATATCAGACGGTATATGCGCAAAAAGAAGGAGCGGTAGCTGCTCCTACAGCCGGATTACATTTTACCCATAATCTGTTGGACAAAATTAAAAAAAAAGGAATAGAAATAGTTTTTATAACTTTACATGTAGGACGGGGAACCTTTCAACCGGTACGGGTGAATGAAATAATCCGGCATAAAATGCATAAAGAATATTATGAAATCAACCGGGATGCTGCCCAAAGAATAAACCGGGCCAGGAAGAAAAACAGGCGTATTTTTTGTGTGGGGACTACTACAGTAAGGGCTTTAGAGGGTTCTGCCAAAGAAGGAAGAGTTGTTTCCGGGGTAAAATCTACAGATATTTTTATTTATCCGGGATATAAATTTAAAATAGCAGATGCGTTAATTACCAATTTTCATTTACCTAAATCTACTTTGTTAATGTTGGTTTGTGCTTTTGCCTCTGCCGGTAAAACAAATCAGGAAGGAATTGATTTAATAAATAATGCATACAGGGAAGCTATCAGGAAAAAATACCGTTTTTACAGCTTTGGTGATGCAATGCTTCTTCTAAAATAGA
>JAGLHV010000411.1 GCA_023143305.1 bacterium
TCCTGCTTCCGCAGGAATGACAGGCAAATAAAAACTTATAGGCAGGCTAAGAGCCTGCAGCTACCTAATGCCTTTGTCTATTTATAATAATAATCGTCGGTGTATTCCAGGGGTTTATAAAAATATCTAGGAACATAATGTTCCACCTGAGTAAAAATAAACCCTAGCATGTTTGCATGCACCTGTCTCAATAAATCCTGAGCGTGTAAAACATGTGCTCTTTGAATATGATTTGCCCTTACTACCATTATTACACCATCCACAAGATGAGCTAAAATATGAGTATCAGTCACCGGTAAAACAGGAGGTGCATCGATAATTATCACGTCATACTTTGATTTTAATAGTTCCAGTAAATTTTTCATTCTCCCTGAAGACAATAACTCACTGGGATTGGGTGGATTATCCCCATGGGTTATTATATCTAAATTTGATATCTTGTTTTTTTGAATAATCATATCTAAAAGAACTTCTCCGGAAAGAATTTCCGACAACCCGGGTAACTGTTTTAATCCCATTAGTTGATGTACCGTTCCTTTTCGCATATCACAATCCAACAGGCATATTTTTTTTTCTTCGTCTCTTTTAGCCATAACAATAGCTAAATTTACCGCAGTAACTGATTTTCCTTCTTTATGAGCGGTACTGGTCACTACTAATGTTTTAAGCGGTGTTTCAGGGTTTATCTGACGAATATGGGTGCGGATAATGCGATATTGTTCCGCTAGTATTGACTCCGGGTCATAATAAGTAACTATTTCCGGAGCAATACCCGAACCGTCCGTTCTTTGGGCAACATATAATCCTAATAAATCATCTGTTGTGGTTTTTTTCTTGGTTTTTTTAAACATTTTTTTTACCTTTAATCCAAAAATAAATACTCAATTCTAAACAAAAACAAATTTAGTCCATAGTCCACAGTCGATAGTCCATAGACAACTGAATAAAGACAACAGATATATGAGTTGAAAGTTTAAATTGATTAAATTGAGGTTTTAAAAAAGGCGGTTTGAAAACGCTTGTTTCT
>JAGLHV010000412.1 GCA_023143305.1 bacterium
ATCTTTATATCTTCTTTTCGACCGTTCGTCCAAAGAAGCATCAAGATAAAACTTCTTTTCTGCCTGAGGAAAAACTACTGTTCCTACATCCCGTCCTTCCATAATAATTCCACGTTCAATACCTGCTTTCCTCTGCAGTCTTAACAAATATTCTCTTATTTTCTTAATTCTGGAAATTTCATTACTTTTTTCAGTAATCTCTTGTGTTCTAATTCCAGAGGTTATTTCCCGCCCATCTACAAAAATATGGAAAACATTTTCTTGCGGTTGCCAGGTAATCTCGGTATTATCTATTAAGTCTTGTAATTCTTCATCATTTTCTACATTAATCTTACTTTCTAATATCTTCCAGGCAATCGCCCGGTACATTGCTCCTGTATCTATGTATTTATAATCTAACAAGTGAGCAATCCTTTTAGCTATTTCACTCTTACCCGCCCCGGCAGGTCCATCTATAGTAATAATTATTTTATCCATTTTTATTTAATTTATTTACCCTTCAATTAGCTCAAAACACCTTAAAATAACATACTTAGCCCAGCACCAATCATTAATCCTCTAGCATCAAACGGTTCCAGATAATAATCAAAATCAATATTTAAAATTTGATATTTTACATTAGCATTTATAGTTATATTTCTACTGACCGGATATTCTATGCCCCCAGCTAAACGGCCACCAAATGAAACAGCGTTTTCACTATATGAGGGATTGGATACTATATAAGTAAAACCATCCCACACTATTAATTCCGCTTCTCCTTTAAACCTGGCATCAAACAAACCCCATTCTATACCAATGAAGGGTCTTAGTTTATCCTTAAAAACACTAAATAAATACTCAGCATTAAACAAAATTGGTATTATAGTAACAGTTCGATCTACACTCCATGTATCTGTATATGGGATCCCATTGATGTCAGTACCACTCCTGGTCTCTTTACAATTATCACCATCTGACCAATAGCCTACACTAAAACCAAAATTAAGATTTTTATTGATAAAGTTTCTATATTTCACTTC
>JAGLHV010000413.1 GCA_023143305.1 bacterium
ATAGAGACAGTTGTAGAAAAAGAAGGTAAATATTTTCTTAGTTATATAAAAATAAAGGAAGAATCAAAAAAAGTAAAAACTCCCAAATTTATTTCCGGGCTTGCATCATTATTTATGTTATTAGGCATTATACTCCCTCCGGAGAAAAAACAAGTTGAAAAAATTAAGCTGGATACATATTTGAAGAATGCTTCCTCTGATAAATTAGAAATGCTGGAGTTGATTGCCCGAATAGCAGGAGGGTATAAGCGAGGGATGCTGTATCGAAATTCTTTATATAGTAAGGCTAGTGATTTTACGAGAGCAATAACTTTACTAGATGAGCTTATTCTTCTTGAGGTGTTAATCGTTCCCCATGGATCAAAAATGCAGTATAAATTTAATCCTGAGATGAAGGAATATTTTGCAGATAAGGTAAATCAGCTATTTTTTCAGGATAGAGTTGATAAGTTAATAAGAGAGACAGATATAGCTGAGCCGGAGAGTGTATTTAGAGCGGTAATGGCGGTAATGGAGAAAGTTGAAAATGTAAAAAAAGTTTATAAAGCGTTAAATTATATTTTTGAAAATTATAAGTTTAAAAAGGGAGAAGGATTTAAAACAATTCTTATAAATAGAAAAACCGGAAAAGAGCTTTCATCTGCACAAATTCATTCTCTGATTTCACCGGAAAAAAACAATTATCCATTTAACAAATTAAGTGAAAATTCTCCACTAAGACAACTTTTAATGCATATTCTTAACAAAACAGGTATTTTAGGCGATTTAGGCGGTTTACCGGTACGAATGTCAGCATTGCCTGAAAGTGGAGATTATACCATTTCTGCGATCTCCCCGGACGGGGAACGAGGTGTAGACGAATGGGTAAAAAATAATTTTAGAGTAGAAGGGATATATGAACCCGGAAGGAATGTATTTGATAAATTAGTTCTCAAGAGGGTAGGGAATGAGGAAGGAACAACAGTTTATTCGCATAAATCATTGGATTTTGAAATAGTAGTTTTAAAGGG
>JAGLHV010000414.1 GCA_023143305.1 bacterium
GAAGTTTATGATTTTTTAAAAATGGTAAATATAGATAAAATTTTAAAAAATCAACTTCAAAGAGCAATTACTTCAATTACACTTAATATTGCTGAAGGTTCTGGCAGGTTTACTCGTAAAGACAAAAAGAATTTTTATATTAATGCACGTGGCTCTATTTTAGAGTGTGTAGCAATCTTTCAAATATTATGGAAAAACAAAGAAATAGAGCAGAATACATATGATGATTTTTATTTAAAATTAGAGGAATTAGCAAAAATGCTTTCTGGTTTGATTAATAAATTTTTAGATAAATAGAAAATCCTAATTAGAAATAGAATATTACTGAAATAAAAAATTTTAGCGGATGGCGGAGAGAAAAATACTTCAAAACAACCAAAGGTAAAACTATTTTACGACAAATGTTGAAAAGTTACTTTTTTTCACTTAGCAAACCTTAAATCGATTATATTCCTTATTTTTTAAAAAATAGGGGACGTTGTTTAAAATGTATAATATTATTGACAGAATCAAAAAAAATATATAGAGTTGGAATATGCCAAGACAAGGAAGGATAGATTATCCAGGAACACTGCATCATATAATTGGGCGAGGGATTGAAAGAAGAAGAATATTTAAGGAAGATAAAGAAAAAGAGGAATTACTTCGTCGAATAAAATTAAATTTGGATAAAAGCAGTATGAGGTGTTATGCCTGGTGTATAATGGACAATCATTTTCATATGTTGCTTCTTACCGGGAATACGAAGCTATCGGAGTATATGAGACGGCTTCTGACGGGCTACGCTGTTTACTACAATAAAGTTAATAAACGGAAGGGACATCTTTTTGAGAATAGATATAAATCAATATTATGCGATAAAGATGAGTATTTATTGTCATTAATAAGATACATACATTTGAACCCTGTAAAAGTAAAAGCAGTGGCTATTGAAGAATTAGCGAAATATAAATGGTCAGGTCATCGTGAAATTGTTGGTAAAGCCGAAAAAAACAATGTAATTGA
>JAGLHV010000042.1 GCA_023143305.1 bacterium
ATTTTGTGTATCCTTGCTTTTTCCACATTGAGAATTTTCCCTTTTAACGGTAAAATTGCCTGAAAGACCCTGTCTCTCCCCTGTTTGGCTGTTCCGCCTGCAGAATCTCCTTCTACAATATATAGTTCGGAAGTCGCCGGGTCTTTTTGGGAACAATCGGCTAATTTTCCAGGTAAACAAGCAGAGTCGAGACGTCCTTTTCTACGGGTAAGTTCCCGGGCTTTTCTTGCTGCCATTCTGGCTAAAGCCGCATTCAATGATTTTTCCACAATTTTTTTAGCAACCTGTGGATTTTCTTCCAGGAAAATACTTACACCTTCCCCAACAATAGCTCTTACATATCCTTCTACTTCAGCATTTCCCAATTTAGTTTTAGTCTGCCCTTCAAACTGCGGCTCAGATATTTTTACACTGATTACCCCGGTTAAACCTTCCCGGATGTCTTCCCCTGAAAGGCTAATATTTTTATCTTTTACTGCCGCTATTTTTTTTATGTACTCATTAATTACCCGGGTTAAAGCGGATTTAAACCCGCTTAAATGAGTTCCCCCCTCTATTGTATTTATATTATTGACGAAAGAAAAAATATTTTCTTTGTAAGAATCATTATATTGTAAAGCGATTTCCAGCCAGACATTTTCTTTTTCTTTGATAAAATAAATAGGTTTTTGATGAAGAACATTTTTAGTAGTATTTAAATATTTGACAAATGATTTTATTCCGCCATCGTAAGAAAAAATATGTTCCTTGTCATCATTTTCATTGACTATACTAATAGTGACCCCGGTATTTAAAAAAGCCAGTTCACGTAAACGGTTAGAGAGTAAATCAAAACTAAAAACAACATCGGTGAAAATCCCCTTATCCGGTTTAAAGGTTATTTTAGTCCCTCTTTCATCGGTGTTCCCGATAACAGACATCGTTGTAACGGGTTTTCCATACTCATATTTCTGATAGTAAATTTTTCCATCCCGGTGTACTTTCACTTCCAGCCATTCAGAAAGAGCATTTACTACAGATACTCCCACCCCGTGTAGCCCCCCTGAGACCTTATAAGAATCAGAGTCGAATTTACCACCTGCATGAAGTTTAGTCATTACCACTTCCAAAGCGGATTTATTCTTATATTTGGGATGCGGTTCTACAGGTATTCCTCTCCCATCGTCGTTTATAGTAATACTATTATCAGTATGAACAATCACATCAATATTTTCACATTCTTTAGCTAAAACTTCATCGATAGAATTATCCACAACTTCCTCTACCAGATGATGTAGTCCTTTAGACCCTGTAGAGCCGATATACATTGCCGGCCGTTTTCTTACCGGATCCAATCCTTCCAAAACCTGAATTTTAGAAGCATCATAAACATTTTCTTTTTTTACCATTTTATATTTTTCTCCTGATCAAATGTTTTTTATTGTAAACTTAATCTCTTTTATGTCTTCTTTACCTATATGTTTATTTATTTCTTTTATAAGCTCTCTTTTTTTAAAAATAAGTTCCTGAAGATAGACAGGAGATTCCACTGTTATCCACATTTTACCCTGCTTTACCTTAACCACCTGAGTATGCTTAGCACTTTTTCCGGATACTTTTTCCCATATCCGGTGCAATTGATAATTTTCTTCTTTTAGCCCTATTTTGTTTTTTATTATTTTAATAATTTCTTCGGAAGAAAAAAAACCCATCTTTTCCTCTATCAAGCATAAAAATATTTATATTTTCATCGGCATAATTACGCAAAGATAATCTTCATTTTCTACAGGCTTAATCACCCCGGGGCTAAGAGGTTCATTAAGTTCAAGATAAATTTCGTCAACATTAATATTTTTTAGAATATCCATTACATAATTAGGATTATAAGCAATTTCTATTTGTTCATTATCATAATCAATATTAATTTCATCCTCTGCTTCTCCCAAACCAATAGTATTTGCCAATATTTTTAATTTATCTTTTTCCAATATATACTTTACGGAATTACTTCTTTCATTAGTTAAAACAGCAACCCTTTTTGTAGACCTAAAAAACTTCTCAACATCCAGCTTAACTTTCAATTTACTGGATACAGGAATTACCTGTTCATAATTGGGAAATCTCCCTTCTATTAACCGTGAAATTAAAATAGTATCGTCTAATTTAAAAATAATTTGGTTTTCTTCTATAGATATTTTTATTATCTTATCCTTTTCCTCTGTAACAGTAGTCAATAAATTTTTTAACTCATTCACTGCTTTACTGGGAATAATTATCTCTATTTTTTCTTTTTTGCAAGTAGAATTATCAAGTTCTTTAGTAATAAAACACAACCTTCTTCCATCCGTAGCCACCATCTTTATTTTTTTCCCTTCTATAACCAAATAGATACCGTTTAATACATACCGGCTTTCATCACGGGAAGTAGCAAAAATTGTTTTCTGAATCATTTCTTTTAATATTTCGGCCTTTATTTCTATGTATTCTTTTTGAGTAAATCCGGGCAAAACCGGAAATTCTTCGCTGGAAATACCGGTAATGGAAAATTTAGCCTGCCCGCTGGTTATATTTATTTGATTGTCTTTCACATTTATAAGGACTTCGTTCTTTGGTAGTTCACGGATAATATCCATGAATTTCTTAGCAGGAATAGAAATCGACCCTTTTTTTATAATTTCTCCTTTTATAAAACACTTAATTCCTACTTCTAAATCAGTAGCAGCCATTTTTATTTTATCTTTTTGAGTCTCCATCAGAAAATTAGTTAAAATAGGAAGATTGGTTTTACTACTTATGGCTAATTGTACAATTTGAAGGCCTTTTAGTAATTCATCTTTTGAACAGATTATTTTCATTGGCGTTCTCCTTTATAATAGTTTATTATTATTATTTTTTAAGTATTTAAGTAATAATCATCATAATAAGGGTTGTTAATATGTTAGTAAACGGGCCTAAATTCATTTATTTGTATATATAATAAAAAAAAATGTAATTTAAAATATCTAGTATCCTGTTAGTATAAATAAAAACATATTACCATTATTAAGAAAGAATTAAGAAAGTTCAAAAGTATTAACAGAATTAAGAAGTTACTATAATAATATCCACAAGTTATGCCTGATAATCTTTTCCTGTTTTTATTTCCTTAATAATTTTATTAACTAAAGCAGTAAAATAAGGATCTTTTGTTAATTTTTTCTTTATTTTTTCACAAGCATACATTACCGTTGTATGGTCTCTTTTTCCAAAGAATTCTCCGATTTCCGTAGTAGATAATTCTGTCAGTGAACGGGCTAAATACATAGCGATTTGGCGGGGAAATGCTATTGCATCAGTCCTTTTTTTACTTTTTATATCGGCAACAGCTAAATTAAAATGTTTACAAATTACTTCCTGAATAGAAGGAAGAGTTATAGGAATTAAAATTTCTTCTTTGGTAATAATATCTTTTAATATTTCTTTAGTTTTTTCTACAGTAATATCATTTTCGGTAAGAGAAGCAAAAGCGACTATTCTAATTAAAGATCCTTCTAGTTTTCTAATATTTGACTTTATTTGAGAAGCTATAAAAAAAATAACATCTTCCGGAACAAAAAGTCTTTCATTTTCAGCTTTTTTACGTAAAATAGCAATTCTTGTTTCTAAATCAGGAGGTTGAATATCAGCAATTACACCCCATTCAAACCGGGAACGGAGACGTTCTTCAATAGTAGGTAGTTCTTTAGGAACAGAATCGGAAGTAATAACAATTTGTTTATGGGCGTCATAAAGAGCATTAAAAGTGTGAAAGAAAATTTCCTGAGTACTTTCTTTGCCTGCTAAAAATTGAATATCATCAATTAATAAAGCGTCCAGTCCTCTGAATTTTTGATGAAATTTACCCATTCTGTCATTTCGCAGGGCATCTATCATTTCATTAGTAAATTTCTCACAGCTTAAGTAACAAACTTTAGCCTGAGGGTTTTGTTCTTTTATATAATATCCGATAGCATGTAATAGATGAGTTTTTCCCAGGCCTACTCCTCCGTAAAAAAATAATGGATTATATGCCCGTCCGGGAGAATTAGCTACTGCTTCGGCAGCAGCCTGAGCAAAACGATTGGAAGGGCCGACAACAAAGCTGGAAAAGGTATATTTTGGGTTAAAGTCGTTACCTATAAAAGTAGGTGGTTTTAGTTCTGTTTTTTTTATAGACTCAAGGTCTGTATCGTGTTTTTGTTCAATATCTTCTTCCTTCGAAATAATAAAACGAACGGTAATAGGTTGGTTGGTCATGGTTACCAGGAGGGTTTCTATTTTTTCTAAATAATGTTGTTTTAACCAATCAGAAAAGAATTTATTAGGGACCTGGATAAGAAAGATGTTTTCCTTAAGAGATAATGGCTCTAAAGGTTTAAACCATAAAGAAAAACTCTCTTCATTTATATCCTTTTTTATCGTCTCTAAAGCCTTTATCCATAAATTATTCACAGTGTTAGGCATAATTAAGACCCCTTCAAATATTAAATGGTGTTTTTTAGTATCTTTTTTTATCCGACTAAAAAAGACGGGAATAGAAAAAAAGATGTTAAAGCATAATGGAGAAAGTGGTTAAGAATGTTAAAAGTTATCCACAGGTTATTAACAAAAGTGGATAACTTTGTTTTTTCCAAAACAGCCATTTTTGCCTGAATTGTTTTTACTGCGAAAGAAAAGGATAAAAAAAAGAAAAACAAACAAAATGCAAAAAAGGACTCCTAAAGTGTAATCTAAAAAGGACAAAAAGTCAAGAAAAAAGAAAGTGTCTTAATTACTTACCGGTAATGTAATAGCTAATTCTTAAAAATTTGGTATATTTACGAAGAGTTTGAGCTTTTAATTGTTTCTTTTTTAGATCGTCCGGAGCATCTTGAAACGCAGGGAGATCATTAAGAAGTTTTTCTAAATATTCTGTTTCTTACTCGGGAGTCATAAAATTATCCCGGATTTCTTTAAATTCACCGGAATCTAGAAAAAAACCGCCGCAGGGACAACATTCGTCAATAGTAA
This sequence comes from bacterium, assembly GCA_023143305.1. Lineage (GTDB taxonomy): Bacteria > CBDUZB01 > JAGLHV01 > JAGLHV01 > JAGLHV01 > JAGLHV01. The sequence goes on from JAGLHV010000042.1 coordinate 5,008, forward strand.
TTTCTTTTTGAGAAGGATATCTAAGTATGTGCATGGGAATGTTGCATTTTGGACAATTAATTTTTCCCCGGGAGTCAGTATTTACTCTCGGAAAAAGGAGGGCCTCTTTAAGCGCACCACCAAATCCTTCATTTTTTTCATAAAGTTTCCTTAATTTCAACCAATCAAACCAGATTCCCTTACAGCCGCTTTCACAGATGTCAACCAAGACTGCTCCTAAATCTTTTTCTGTCATCATTTTTTGACAAAGAGGACAATTCATAGCATTCCTCCTTTAATATAAAAAGGCAAAAGAGTTCTGCAAAATACAATATTCTGTCATTCCGCTCCGCCTCATCCGCCTGAGGCGGAGGATGATGCGGAATCTATAATGTTTTTAAATATCAATAGATTCCTGCTTTCGCAGGAATGACAATCAAGGTAAAAAGGCTATTTTGCAGAAGTCTAATAAAAAGATAATGTTAAAAATAGCTGCATATTTCTGTTCTGATTTTTGAAAAATAGTTTTTTTAGCAGGTCATCTTTTTTAATACTACCGATAAGATTTTTGATAAATAAAACATTTTACATTATTAGGTATAATTATAAAGAGAAAAAATAAAAAGTCAAGAAAGTTCTTAAAGATTCTTTTATATTTTTATTTTCTTGACAAAGGGTAATTGATAAAGTATAATCAAACCCAAATTTCAAAGGGTGTAACTATTTTAGGATTCAGGAGAAAAAGATGAAAAGGACTTTTCAACCAAATATAAGAAAAAGAAAAAAGAAACACGGTTTCAGGAAAAGAATGAGCACACAAGAAGGACAGGCAATTTTAAGCCGAAGAAGGAAAAAAGGAAGAAAAAAATTATCTGCATAAAGATAAATAAAATGAAATGAAGAAAGAATTTTCTTTCCCCAAAGAAGAACACCTGAGATTAAAAAAAGAGTTTAATGCTGTTTTTCAGGCAAAAGAAACATGCGTCAGCACAGAATTAGTGATTTATATAAAAAAAAGAAATTCTTTGACCGAAAGCGGAAATGAGAAAAAAAAACTAAATTCACGCATAGGAATTATCCTGAAAAGGAAAGTAGGTAAGGCAGTAAGACGAAATCGTATCAAAAGATTAATTAGAGAAGTTTTTCGTTTAAATAAAGGGAAACTTATTATAGCTGTAGATATGATTGTAATTGCCCGGATGAAGATAAAAGAGATGGATTATTTTCAGATGGAAAAAGAAATTCTTTCTTTGTGGAAAAAGGCAAAAATAATTTAGAAGATAAAATTAATTAAGTTTAATAAAAAACGTCAATGGTAAAAAAAAGCATTTTAGCATTAATAAGAAACTATCAAAAACTATCCTTGCTCTGGCCTAAAACCTGCCGTTTTTATCCAACATGCTCGGCATATACAGCCGAAGCAATACAGAAATACGGGGTGAAAAAAGGATGCTTTTTGGGGATAAGAAGAATTATTAAATGTCATCCCTTTTATTCCGGGGGATATGATCCGGTAATTTAAAATAAAAAGGAAACAAAAGGAAAAGAAGTTATGGAAAAGAGAGCCGTTATTGCAGTAATTTTGTCCGTATTAGTTATGGGAATTTGGTTAAAGCTTTTTCCTCCTCAAAAAAAACTGCCTGAAGAAATATCTAAACAAGAGATACAAAAAAAAGTAACAGTAGTAGGAGAGACAGTAAAGAGAAAAGAAATAAAAGCAGCAACAGAACCGGTTGCGGAAGAAAGACAAATACGGGAAGAAGGAAAGGACATAATTGTTCAAACAGATAACATTTTAGTGTCTTTCTCCACGATAGGGGGAGGAATAAAGGATTGGAGCATTAAAGAAAAAGGTGCGTGGACCAGTTTAGTTTTAAAAGAAGGAGAATCAGCACCTTTAGATTTTTATAAGGAAGCTCTTTTCGAAGCAAATAGAGAAAAGCTGGTATTAGATGAAACTTATCCCCAGGGAGAAATTATTTTTACTTACATCTCTCAGGGAGAGGATTTATCCGTTGTTAAAACTTATAAATTTGAAAAGGATAGCTATTTAGTAAGATTAAGTATAGAAATAACTAATAATTCAAAGATACAAGAAAGAATTGAAACATTTACTCTGGGATGGGAAGCCGGTATAGGACCCGAAGAGGTATCTATGAAAAAAGGCCGGGGTGTAAGAGGAATAAGGCCTTTATTATTTATTGAGGAAAAAATAGAAAAAAAGATAAAGATAAAAGATGATGAAATAAAAGAATATAAAGGAAAAATAAAGTGGATAGGAATAGATAATAGTTATTTTCTAATTGCTCTGATTCCTCAGGAAAAGATTTTTTCTAAAGCAAGCATTGAAATAGAAGAAAATATTCCTCAGGTAAAAACAAATACTGTTTTCGATTTAAAACCCGGGGAAACGAAAAATATCAATTTAAATATTTATTTAGGACCGAAAGAATATAACCGGCTGAAAAAATTAGGAAATAATTTAGAAGAAACAATCGACTTTGGTTTTTTTGGAACTATTGGAAAAGGGGTATTGTTTACTTTGAAATTTTTCTATAAAATTACCGGTAATTTTGGCTGGTCAATAGTCTTCCTGACGATGGTCTTGCAGGTTATTTTGTTGCCTTTGACTATGAAAAGTTTTAAATCAATGCAATCATTAAAAAAGATACAACCTCAAATAAATACGCTGAGGGAGAATTATAAAGACGATTCTAAACGGTTAAACGTAGAAATGATGAATCTTTATAAAACCAGGAAGGTCAATCCTTTTGGGGGTTGTTTACCCATGATTTTACAAATTCCTATTTTTTGGGCACTTTTTACTACCCTGCGAAATACTGTTGAGCTCAGACATGCACCATTTATTTTTTGGATAAAAGACCTTTCTGCTTATGATCCGTTATATATTTTACCTGTACTTATGGGAATAGTTATGTTTTTACAGCAGAAAATGACTACTACTGATCCGAAACAGGCAAAGATGGTGGTTTTTATGCCGGTAATTTTTGTTGTTTTATTTTTAAAGTTTCCGGCAGGATTGGTATTGTACTGGTTTGTGAATAATGTTTTAAACTTAACCATGCAATTAGTGATAATTAAACAAAGTGAGAAGAAAGAAATCGTTCAGGTATCTAAATAAAAACTTTATAAAAAGGGGGCAGAAATGTCGGACAAAAAAGTATCTTATAAGGAATTAGGATTAGTAAATACCAGGGAAATGTTTGCCGAGGCAAATAAAGGAGGCTATGCTATTCCTGCTTATAATTTTAACAACATGGAGCAGCTTCAGGCAATCATCATAGCGTGCGTCGAGACCGAGGCACCGGTGATACTCCAGGTATCAAAGGGCGCAAGGAACTATGCCAACCAGACCATGCTCACGTACATGGCCGAGGGGGCGGTGCAGATGGCCAAGGAGCTGGGGGGCGATATACCCA
>JAGLHV010000043.1 GCA_023143305.1 bacterium
TTGGAGTTAAAACAGAGGTAATTGAAAGCGTGGGATTTAAGGGCGATAGATGGAAGTATGACGAAAAAATTGTATCTGTTTTAACAAAATATGGAGTAACGCCAAAAAGTGGATTAGTTTGTCTAGCAGGATTTATGAGAATTATCAGTCCTCAATTTATTCGAAAATATAAAAATCGAATAATGAATATTCATCCTGCTTTACTGCCTGCTTTTGGGGGGAAAGGAATGTATGGAAAACATGTTCACCAGGCGGTTCTTGAATATGGTTGTAAAGTTAGCGGGGTTACAGTGCATTTTATTAATGAAAATTACGATCAGGGAGCAGTAATTTTACAGGAAACGGTAAAAGTGTTGGATAATGATACACCTGAAACTTTAGCATCCCGGATATTAGTGGAAGAACACAAGATTTATCCTCAGGCAATAAAGCTTTTTGCGGAAAAAAGACTGGATATAAAAGACAGAAAAGTGAGGATTATTGAAAAATGAATAAAAAAAGTTTTTTATTAATATTATTTTTTGTTTTGAGTTGTTTCTTTTTACCTGAATATTTATTAGCTGAAGAAAATTTACCTATTTATTTCTTCAGAGGAGAAATGATTTATAGGATAAATCTGGACGGAACGGGAGAAAAATGTATAAGTAGTGAAAGAACTACGAAATTTCAATGGTCTCCTGATGGGGAGAAAATATGTTTTATGGCAGCAGAAGGACTTTTTTTAATTGATAATCGCAATAATGAAAAGTTACTAACAAGTTTTCCACAAAAGTCTAAAATTGTTAATACTTTTGAGTGGTCACCGGATAGTAAAAAAATAGTGTATGGTATCTATGATAAAGACACCAATAAGGATGGTAAAATAGATGAAAAAGATGCTTGTTCTTTGTGTTTTTTAGATATTTCCCGTTTACAAAAAAGAAAAATTGCTTCTGTAACGGGGCCTCCTTTTCAAATTCCTTTTTATTGGTCAAAAAAAGGGGAAAATATTTATTTTACTAATTTTGATTTGAGTGGCGGCAAGACACTAATTAGATGCTATCGCTATTCACTGAAAAAAAAGAAGAATTATTTTATGGGAGTAGAAGAATGGCCTAATAATAACATAGTAAAATATGTAGGTAAAAAAAAGTTTCACTTTAATCAAAACAATGAAACTACTTTTTTTGAAACAAAGGATGTTTCTTCTGATGGACAAACTATTTTTACCGAAGAAGGAAATGTATATTTGATATCAAAGGATGAGCAACAGGAACTAGGTAAAAAAATAGGGGAATTTAAATATTTTATTAATAAATTTAATAAAGGATATTACAATCCGGTCTGGTTGCCGGATAATGAACATATATTAGTGGTGAAAGAAGTACTTCTAAGAAATTATATCTATCTGGTAAATGTAAAAAATGGAGAAATAAAAAAAATAACTAAAGGAAGAGCCGCTAACTATTTTCATCGGGATTAAAAAATATGTATTGGTTTTTAAGATAATGTTAAATTATCTTTATTTTCTAAAGTGATTAATGAGAAAAGGATAAAAAATTTTAACAATACCGTTTTAGAGAGGAGAATAAGTAATGCGTAAAATTAGGCGTGCATTGATTAGTGTTTCCGACAAAACAGGGTTAATAAAATTTGCCCGGGAGTTATCTGAATTAGGCATAGAAATTATTTCTACAGGGGGAACGGCCCGAGAACTGGAAAAAGCTAATATTAAAGTTAAACAAATTGCTGATTATACCGGTTATCCCGAACTACTCAACGGCAGGGTTAAAACATTACATCCGAAGGTTCATGCGGCTTTACTGGCTTTGCGGGATAATCCTGAACATATAAAGCAGATAAAAGAGCAAAATATTGGTTTGATTGATTTAGTTGTAGTTAATTTATATCCTTTTAGCCAGATAGTTACCATGGATAAGGTTACGCCGGAAGAAATTATAGAAAATATTGATATTGGAGGAGTGACCTTGTTGCGTTCAGCAGCAAAGAACTATAAAGATGTTATAATTGCCGTAAATCCTGAGGATTATTCTTTGCTTTTGGCAGAATTGAGAAAACACAATAATGAGATAAGTGGGGAAACAAAACTTCGATTAGCCATGCAGGCGTTTAAACATACAGCAAGTTATGACTATACCATATATTCCTATTTTTATAAATTGACGGCGGAAAACAAAAAAATTAAAGATTTTCCCCATTTAAAGGAAATTCGATTGGAAAAAATTCAGGATTTGAGATACGGGGAAAATCCTCACCAACAGGCTGCATTTTATAAAGAATTAAAAACAGAGGATAGGGAAAAAAAACAGAGTTTAATAAATATGGAGCAATTACACGGGAAAGAATTGTCTTTTAATAATATTATTGATTTAGAATCGGCCTGGAATATAACCGGGGAGTTTGATTTTCCGGTAGCAGTAATTATTAAGCACACCAATCCTTGTGGAGTAGCCATTGGTGCTGAATTAATTGATGCTTACAAAAATGCCCGTAAATGTGATCCTGTTAGTGCTTTTGGTAGTATTGTCGGTTTTAATCGGGAAGTTGGTAAAGAGTTGGCCGGTGAAATTAATAAGACTTTTGTAGAGTGTGTGCTTGCTCCGTCTTTTAGTACGGAAGCTTTAGAAATCTTAAAAGAGAAGAAAAATATCAGGTTAATTAAAATGCCCAAAGATTCCGGTTCTGGTCAGGAATTTGATTATAAGAAGATTTCCGGAGGGTTGTTAATTCAGGAGAAAAATACTATTTTGTTCGAAGGGGATTTAACTGTAGTTACTAAAAGGAAGCCTACGGAAGAGGAAATGAAAGCTCTCCGGTTTGCCTGGAAAGTGTGTAAACATGTAAAATCCAATGCTATTGTTTATACCACTAAAGATAGAACTATTGGTATAGGTGCAGGACAAATGAGCAGGGTTGATTCGGCACAATTAGCCATGATGAAAGCGAAGAATGCCGGCCTTTCTACTAAAGGATGTGTTTTATCTTCTGATGCTTTTTTCCCTTTTCGGGATGGGATTGATGCGGCAGCACAATCAGGGATAACAGCGATTATTCAGCCGGGGGGGTCTATCAGAGATAAAGAAGTAATTATTGCCTGTGACGAGCATAATATAGCTATGGTTTTTACCGGTATGCGTCATTTTAAACATTAAGATATTTTTTAATAAATTGACCTAATAGTTAAAATAATGTTATGTATTGTGAAAGTTTAGAAAGGATATTTATATGGACCGGCCCTCATGGGATGAATATTTCATAGAAATAGCTCAAAATGTAGCTAAGCGTTCTACCTGTTTGCGTAGAAAAGTAGGATGTATAATTGTAAAGAACAAAAAAATTATTTCTACCGGATATAATGGAGCGGTTAGTGGATTAATCCATTGTAATGAGCGGGGTTGTTTAAGAGATAAAATGAATATTTTACCGGGTAAAAGCCAGGAATTATGCTGGGGGTTGCATGCAGAACAAAATGCATTATTATTTACTATTACTCATGGTGTAAGCCTTAGTAATGCAGCGTTATATTGTACCCATCAACCCTGTATTCTTTGTGCCAAGATGATTGTTCAGGCAGGTATAAAGAAAGTTATATTTTGTGGTAGTTATCCGGACAAATTGGCTTTAGATATTTTTCATGAAGCAAATGTAAAATCACAACAAGTAGACCTTCCTTTGCTAAAGAAGAAAATATAGATATTTTATTATGAGAGGTAATTAAATGGGTAGAATTTTTATTGCTCAACCGGTTAAATTAATAGTAGGAATGATTACTAACCAACTTTATCTTTTCGAAGAAATTAAGTTGCGTTTGATTAATGAATTCGGAAAAATTGATTATGAAGGTGATGTATTGCCTTTTGATAAGACAAAATATTATGAGCAGGAAATGGGTAAAGATTTGAGTAGAAAATTTATAAGTTTTGCCAAACTTATTTTGCCTCATAAAATAGTACAGATTAAAATACTTACTAATAGAATTGAAAAAGAATTTATAGATGATAAGAAGGCTCGAAAGATAAACATAGATCCGGGTTATTTAAATGCAGGAAAACTTATATTAGCTACTACTAAAGATTGGCAACATCGTATTTACCTGGGAGAAGGAATATATGGGGAAGTTACTTTGCGTTTTAAAGGGGGGACTTTTTCTGTTTGGGAATGGACTTATCCTGATTATCAAACACCTTGCTATATTAAAATATTTAATTCTATACGTGAATTATTTATGAAAGAAGTGAATAAAAAGTAAAAAAGTGGGTAATAATGTCTACCTGAGATTTTTTGATATTACTTAATATTTTCGGGGAGTAAAAAATGAATAAAAAATGGTGGGTAATATTTTTATTAGTTATTTGGGGAGTAGGTTGTAATGTTAATAGTCCTTCAAAAAAAGATATTTCACAAAAGGAATTTTTGCCCGCAAAAACTATTAACGAAGATGAATTAAAGAAATTTATTACAAATTATCCGGTTATTGTTTGGAAAAAAAGTCAAATAAAGGAAAATAAAAAAATTAAAATAGAAGAGAAACAAAGTGAGATCGATAATTTTGTTAAAGAACTGGGATACGAATCAACGGATGAGTTTAATCGCATTTGGATGGTTTTATCTACGTTTCAGAGTCAATTAAATTATAAAAATGTTTTGGAAAAAAGACTGGCTAATTTATATATTACAAAAGAGGAAAAAAATAAAATAAAAGAAGAAGTTAAAATAATGGACAAGATTTTTGAAAGTGGTTTGGTCAGAGAAGATTTACCCAGGGTAGATATAAAATTAGTAGAGAAATACTATCAGGAATTAAAAAAATTAAAAATAACTAATTTAATTAATGGCTCGTAATTTTTTTATAAAGGATGTTTTTAATAATTTTAAAATGAAAAAAAATATTTTAAGTTTCTTGTGGGTGTTTTTGTTTTTATCAGTAAATTTCCTGGTGGCTAAAGAAGAAAAGGTTCCTCAATCTGATTCTAAAAAAAAGGCAAATACGCTTTTTGATATAGAATCTTCATCTTCTTCTCATGAAAAAGAACAATCTAATCAGAATTCAGATAAAAACGAAGGAAAATACTGGGCTAAACAGATTAAAGAAGATTTTAATAAAGATTTTGATTGTGAAGAATATTTTCCTGCTCAATTGAAGGATATTCATAGCCGGTTGCAATGGTGTGACTGGATTGTATCGGATTTTAACCAGAAGTTAGATTATGAGGAGTATTCCACTAACCAACTTATTGAGATTTATGGGAAATTGCAATGGATAGGGTGGATTAAGAAAGATTTTGGGGTTGACTATTCGAAGAGTAATTATTTTTCTTATGAATTAAGAATTATTTATGACGGACTAAAAAGAATAAATTATTCTAAATGATTTTTAATGAATTTTTAAATCGTTTAATAAGGGATTTTTATGTTTTCTAATATTTTATCAGGAGCGGTTTTAGGTGTAGATGGTTATTTAGTAACGGTAGAAGTTGATATCTCTCCGGGACTTCCTTCTTTTTCTATTGTAGGTCTTCCCGATACGGCAGTAAAAGAAAGTAAAAATAGAGTGGTAGCAGCGATAAAAAATTCCGGTTTTAATTTTCCGGTAAAAAGAATTACTGTTAATTTGGCTCCTGCTGATATAAAAAAAGAAGGGGCAGCTTTTGATTTACCAATAGCTATCGGAATTCTTTTCGCTACGGAGCAAATAAAGGTTTCTTTTGTGAAAAAGTATCTTTTTGTCGGGGAGTTATCTCTGGATGGAAATATAAAAAAAGTGAAGGGTATTTTACCTGCTGCTTTAATGGCTAAAGAAAATAATTTAAAAGGAATTATTTTACCGGAATCAAATAAGAGAGAAGCAGGGGTGGTAGAGGGGATAGAAATAATTCCCGCAGGTAATTTAGAAGAAATAGTAGAATTTTTAAACGAAGATATAGATATGTCTCCTTTTAGTTTGAATCTATCGGAAGTTTTTCAAACTAATTCCCGGTATGAGTTGGATTTTGAGGATGTAAAAGGTCAGGAATATGCTAAAAGAGCTTTGGAAGTATCTGCTGCCGGGGGACATAATATTTTGATGATAGGGCCTCCGGGTTCAGGAAAAACAATGTTAGCTAAAAGAATTCCTACTATTTTGCCGGAAATGAGTATTCAAGAATCCATAGAAACAACTAAAATTTATAGTGTAAGGGGATTGATTCCTTATAAATCAGCGCTTATTGCTACCAGGTCATTTCGTTCTCCTCATCATACTATTTCCGACATTGCTCTTATCGGAGGAGGAACTTATCCTAAGCCGGGAGAAGTAAGTCTTTCCCATAACGGTGTTCTTTTTTTGGATGAATTACCCGAATTTCATCGTAATGCTTTAGAGGTTTTACGCCAGCCGTTGGAAGATGGTGTAGTGACTGTTTGTCGTGCAGCGGGTTCTTTATCCTATCCTGCAAGATTTATGCTGGCAGCAGCGATGAACCCCTGTCCTTGTGGGTTTTACGGTGATTTCAATCGGGAATGTACTTGTACTCCTTTTCAAATTCAAAGATATATGACTAAAATTTCAGGTCCCCTGTTAGACCGGATAGATATTCATGTTGAAGTTCCTTCTTTAAAATATAATGAATTAACCAATAAAAAATGTGGGGAAAAATCTTTGGATATCCGGAAAAGGGTAGTCTATGCTCGAAATATACAACGGGAAAGATTTAAAAATTATAAAAATATTTACTCTAATGCGCATATGCAATCAAAACAAATTAAAAAATACTGTTTAATTGATAAAAAGGGACAAAACCTTCTGCAAAAAGCTATTGAACATTTAGGACTTTCTGCCCGGGCATATGACCGCATTTTAAAAGTGACACGCACTATAGCCGATTTAGAAAAATCTGAAAATATTCAATCAACACATATTGCCGAAGCAATTCAGTACCGCAGTTTAGACCGTAATTTTTGGATGCAGTGAGAAAAAGAGTCCATAGTCCATCCGCCTTAGGCGGAGTGGACTTCCGCTTTGCTTCAGCAGTCGATAGTCCATAGACAAAAGATAACAGACAGTTATAAGTTATTAGTTATGAGTTATAAGTTGAAAAAAATTAAAAGACAAAAAATAAAAGACAGGCACAAAGGCATCAAGGCATCCGCCTTACTGACTGGCGAGACTGTCACTTTGCTCCAGCAAAATAAAGATAAAGTTAAAAGAAAGAGATAAAAAACTGTAAATACCGAGTGGCAAATTTGTTTGTAGTTGCTCAATTTATTGAGCGACAATGTTTGCAATTTCGAAGTTGGTCTTTTGAAGTTTGAATTTGGGATTTAGGAGTTTGAAAAAATAGTCCATAGATAACAGATAAAAGGCAAATACAAAGAAAAAAACAATTCAAATTAATTAAATAGATCGGAGGGAATAAAAATGATTGGAGAATTAAACAGAGATTTATTAGAAGCATTTATTGAGAGGATACCTATTGAATTTTCTGTTCTTGATGCAAATGATAAAGTAGTGGCATGGAATAAACATGGGACACGTATTTTTAAAAGAGCCACTGTTGTTCTTGGCAAAGATGTTCGTGACTGTCATCCTAAAAAAAGTCAACACAAAGTAGAGGAAATTTTGCGTGAAATGAAAGAAGGAAAAAGGGATAAAGCTCGTTTTTGGATTGATTTGCCCTTTGGGCCAAATGGAGAAAAACAAAAAATTATTATTGAATATTATGCATTAATAGATTCTGAAGGGAAATATTTGGGTTGTCTGGAAGCGACTCAAAATATAGGAGAATTACAAGCCATCACCGGTGAAAAACGCTTGCTAGATTGAAGATGGTATTTAATTTTAATATCTGGAGGAAAAAATGAAGACCAGTAAAAAGATTATGATTGGTGGCCTGGGGGCATTAACCCCGGTTATAATGAATTTGTTAATTGTTGATTTAGATGTGCTCCTGGTCAATCTTACTTTTCTTGCTTTTATTGGCTATTTTATTAGGGTAGTCGTTCTTTTTTATCTGGGTGGTATTACTGCTTTTCTGCATAAAAATGAAAACAGTGCGATAAAAATTTTTGAATTGGGTATAGTGGCTCCGGCATTAATTACTGCTATGATTAATGCTGGTCATGTAGAAGTTCCTAAGGTGGCGGATAAAACGGCTCATGTTTCGTTTAGTTTTGTTTCTCCGGCCTATGCTCAACCGGCAGAAGAATTAATAGAACAACCAATAGAACAACCA
>JAGLHV010000044.1 GCA_023143305.1 bacterium
CATATTTTACCTTTGTTCCCCCCCCCTCCTACCCATGTGCCAGTGCTAAACAAAATATTTTTTCCACCTGACATTGGTCAAGCACACGTGCACACTCATTTAAAGTGGCACCTGTAGTACAAACATCATCTACTAAAAGAATCCTACGCCCTTTAAATAATTGCGGGTTTTTAACTTCAAAAGCATCTTTAACATTTTCTCTTCTTTGTTTTCTGTTCAAGTCAAATTGAGGAACAGTCTTTCTTATTCTAATTAAATTATTTATTATTTGCGGTTTAGCAAAATGCTTTTCAATTTTTTTGGTTAATAAATTAACCTGATTAAATCCTCTTCTTTTTTTCTGGGATTTAAATAAAGGAACCGGTACTAAGCAATCAATTTCCTCTAAATCTATTTTTTTACTTATATAAGTAACTAATAAGTTACCCAGAGGCTGTTGTAAAATTGTCTTTTCTTTATATTTAAAAGAATGAATACATTTTCTCAAAATTCCTTCATACAAAGAACAAATATATATTCTCTGAAAATAGTATTTTATATTACGGCACTTATTACACAAAAACCCAACTTCTTTATTACTGCCGCACTTATAACAATACGGTTCTTTTACATATTTAATTTTCCCTAAACACTCCCGGCAAATCCCTTTCTCATTGATTAAGTCTTTTCCACATCCTGCACAATTTAGAGGGAAAAAAAGATTTAAGCAATAATTTGAAATTTTTTTTAATTTTTCTCTCATTTTTTTTCACTTATTCCCGAAGCAGCAAACCATCCGTCTATAGTTCTTTTAACTATATCCTCAGCTAATAATTTTATCACTATCTCCTGAGCTTCTTCTTCTGTAAGAAAATTACCTCCTTTTCGGGGAGTAACAAAATACCTTACTTCCGCTGCCATTCTTTTTTCTACCCAGAGTATTTTATTGCTGACCATATCCTTAAACCCAATATCCACCCAAATCCACAATTTATATTCTTCAGGAATATAGCTTTCATCAAAAGAAAGTGGTTCTAAAATATATTTAGTAATTTTTCCAAGTAATAATGCATCCGCTGACTCAGGATTAACTACTGCCATCCTTTTATCATATAAAAACTCTTTAACTACCTGTTCAGTTAATTTTCTGCTTACTATCGAATGTCCTGTTTGATCCATAAAATGCTGAACACTAATTCTTCTAACGTGTTGCGGTAAATCGGAAGAACCCGGGGTATGAGCACATCCAAAAACAAAAATAATCAAACCAGATAAAAAACAATAATAACACCTTTTCATAAATTCCTCCTGTCCATTTAAAATACAATCGATAAATCAGCCAATAAACTTATACTCCAATAATTATCTTTTTTTTCCTTTCTGTTTCTAAAAAAACTTCCTCCTACACCTAAAGTAATTTTTAAATTTTCACTGGTATCATAAGTACAATCGACATCCAAAGAATAAGTATCGGTATTATCCTTTTTATCCTGAATACCACTTTTCCTTTCGTATTTAATAAGGGTATCCATTAATAACCTGTTCTTTAAAGGCAACTTAATAATAGGAATTATGAAGTCCTTAGCCGTAATATCTGCACGAATTCTTAAACTGGGAGAACGGGTAACTACCCATTTTGTTTTTGTTCCTTCTTCATTTTCTTCTTCTGCTCTATATTCATAGTTGGGAACAAAACGCCATTTTTTCCAAAAAAATTCTACCTGTATACTTCCCTTTTTTGTAAATCCGTGCCTGCTTAAATTATTGTAATCAGGAACCTTTCTGGTTTTATTATATCTCCCCTCATAATCAAAAACTACCGAATAATCAGTAAGGATATCCAACCTGCAATGCCCCCCGTAAGTTTGGGTATCAAGCTTAGAAACAGCTTCTGTTTCCACTGTTTTCTGCGAATATTTAATAGAAACTTTAGAATTAGTAATAACTTTAGTGTTTAAATTAAAAAACTTCTCTATCTCTCCGATATCCATAATTAAATCAGGCCAGATTTTAGTAAATATTTTCAGCCCGTTATTAGCACCAACTTCCTTATAATCATTAATCTCAGTATAATTAACTCTAGTCTCCATATTTTTTAAAGGATAAAAAGACTTATTCATATCCAAATCCAGGAAACTAAACGGCTTCCAGCGATTGGTGGTTTTCCCGGTCTGTCGATTAGAAAAACTCCTGGTGGTTATATCCTCAAGGTTTAATTTATCCCCTTGATCAAACAACCATAATCCTTCCCATCTACTCCAGATATTTCTTGCTTTCGCTTTTTCTTCATCTTCGTCTCCCACATCATAGGAATCTCCTGTTTCTACCTTATAGCTATTATCCGTAGTTAAAGAATGCAAAGGTTTTAGTTTTGGAAAAAGATTTTCAAACCTTAAGGAATAACTTAACTGCCCATTACTATTACGGGTTATTGATTCTATTTTATTTTCATTGAAATCATAAGATGCCGAAGAGTTTATTTTATAATTAAAAGATGGATTTAACCAGGAAAAAACTTTTAAACCGGAATCAAAACTAACTGTTTGAGCCCGGTATTTATCCTTATAATTTTTATTAGAGATGTCCGTTTCCCGCTCCCTGGCTCTAATTATTTCCAGGTAATAAACAGGGGAAAAATAAAAACCTTTCCAGAATTTAAAAGGCAGCCTTCCCGAAAAATTTTCAGTCAAATCACTATAACCATTAAAATCAACCGTAGTAGAAGTTGTTTTTGTAACTACATACTTCTTTTGCCGATAAGAAATGTCTATTGTTGTAGGCAATAAATTAATTTCCCATTTTTTAGGTGTCAAAAGAGAATATTTCCCCGGAATGTTATAGGCTAAAGAACCCTTTTGGGTTATAGTATCCTTTTTTTCCTCAAGAATTTTAGATTCGGAGTGGTCTTCAGCATAGCTAACTTCTAAGCTAGGCCAGCGTGGTATCACTAACCGGGCATTACCTTCTCCGGATATACTTTCTACCTTCCCCTCATCATAACTGCTATAAGGAGTATCATAGGCTGAAGGGGTTACTGTTTTCTGATGATTACCCTGGAAAGAAAGAGGCAAAAATTTAAAACGGGTAAATTCAAGACTAGCAGATTCTAACTTTATTTCCTGCCCGCCGGTAAGACTGCGGGTACTAATTAAATCCTGCTGAGAACTGCCGGTAGTAATCGTTTCAAAATCTCCGTCTATTTCCTTATGATTAACTTGAGCATTAAACCATCCGGGCAATTCTAAATCCATAGCTGATTTCCAGGCTATGCCTTCTTTTTTTCCCACCTCATCTACAAATAGTTCATTTATCCAAATTTCACCATTCTCAATCTTAGCTCCGGTATCATTTCTTACCCCTACTTTTATCTGCATAATATTATTCAAACCGGGGTTACCCACACACCCACTAAAACCATCAGGGATATTATCCTTGTTTTTATCTTCATTTAAATAAATCGTACAAACTTTCCAGTCAGCCCAGTTCATTGTTGAGTCTATTGTTTCTTCATATTCATAGTAGTTTGAATCATCAGTTCCAAACTGAATATAAAAAGTTACTTTCTCCGGTAAAGTTGGTAAAGGTAATGAACCATTTGCTTTATTGGCAAACAGGAAAAATTTTATTTTTTTGTATTTTGAATAATCCTGTGCCCGGGTAAAAGTTGTTTTGGTATAAGCACCCGTACTATTGTTCAAAGTATAAGTTAAAGCAAGTGCCTGCTCTTTTCTTTTTTCAGTTACCGAATAACGATACAGGCTTTTATATTCACTGTATTCTGTTATATCTTGATATTCCTGGTCATCTTCGTTATTTATGGCTTCTATTGTTAAATACTCCCCCGCTATTAAGTCAAAAGAACCTTCTTCCTTTACTCCTTTATCCCATTTTGTTCCCACTATTTCAATAGCACTAATTTTTATCGTTCCGTTTTTCACTCCGATACTCTTATTTCTTATGCTCAACCTTATATGTTTAATTGCCGACCATTGATCCTCATCTATAATATCAAGAGGAATTTTTATTTTTTTCCAACCTAACCAGTCAATAACCTGATTATAAAAATTACCGGAACTATTTTTATCATCTAAAACATTATCTCCGTCTAAATCCTGAGTATCTATAACCCCGTTATCCGCCCCTATATAAGTAACACTTTCATCCGGGTGAACAAATTGCCAACCTATATCTTCCCCTTCACCTAAAATACCATCCCCATCAACATCTTCTGTTTTAGGCTGCCCTCCAATAACCCCTCTTCCATCAGCATTTTCACTAATCCCCCCCAGATGAATTTCTAATTGTTCCCCCTCTCCATCCCCCCAAACACAGATCTCCAAAAACATTTTTTTAGAATAATCTGCACCCACAGTAGAAATAGGATAAACAATAGAAGCCTCCTCGTCCAAACTTTTTAGATTATAGTTAAGAGTTAGAGCCTCAACCTCTTCGGAATCTCCTACCTCCTCCAGCCAACCGGGATTAACTTTCTCTACTATCTCTTTACGCTTAATATCTTCATTATCAAAAATAAGTGCCCCTTTTAAAGTAACCGCATTTATATCTGTTGTATCCTCGTAAAGAGGATTACTGCTCAACTGCCAAAAATCCTTATCCAGAGGAATACTGCTGACCAGCTTCACCCCCTCCATATTATCAATCATAGCTTTATCGAATAAATTAGGATTAAATTGGCTGCGGGCAATTTCACCGGATAGAGTAGCCTTTAAGGGAAACCCTTCACTCTCCAGCTTAACCCGGCCGTCTAAATCAAGTACTAAAACACTTTGAGGGGTAGAATAAATACTGGGAGCAGTAGAGGGTTTATCCGTTCCACTCCAGATAACAGTAGACCCGATAAAAAAAGGGTCGGTATTTACACCGTATTGCAATCTGCTCCCTACTAAAGTCTGCTGTGACTGGCCTCCAAAAGGAGCATATTCATAAGTGATTTCTATGTTCGTATCTTCGTCTATTTTTTCTTCATTAAAAAAAGTTACAAAGCCTGAATCATAATCAATCATATAATCTCTGTCTTTTTGAATTAATTGATTATTCATTATTATTCTTTCACTGTTTAAAACAATATCCGGTCGTAAAATATATGTTTTTACCCGGTATTTATATTCCACATAAATAATATGCTGATGCTGACGGTTAGATTCATTTTTATTATAAACAGCCGTAGAAAACGGTTCTTCTTCTTTAAATTTCAAAATTCCCAAATCATAATCAATATAATCTATTTCATAATCAGCTAAGTTTTGTTCTTCGCGGGCTAAATTAATAATTTTTAAAACAAAATCTTCTTCATACTTTTTTATAATCTTATTACTTCCTAAATTATAGTAATTTTTAAGTTCGTAAGGCAGAGAATCTTCCTCATCTTTTATTATTAAATATTGATTACTATTCAGACTACTTACTTCTGTCCCGTTTTCATCTTCATAATCAATTATAATTACATAATTTGAAGCAATGCTTTTTCTAAAAGTAATAATCCCCTGGTCATAATCAATAGTATAGTCCTGTCCCCGAAATTGCTTATCGAAGTATCCGGTATAAGTCGTGGTGCTGTTCCACACCTTTCCCTCCATGTCCTTATTTAATGTCTCCGATACAATTTCATATCCGTCTTTAAAATCAATCCATATTTCTTCAGTTTCTCTTTTTATTTGAGTATGTTCCAATTTATAATATTTTCTTGTCGTATAGTTTATATCTTTAATTTCTTTTTTTTCAAAAATAGTACTGCCTTTAAATCTTTTTACTTCGGTTAACCCTTTCGTCCGTGAACCAATAGCCATTAACCCCAAGCGTTTATATTTAGCATCTAATTTAATACCGAAAACATTTTTATTATAAGAAACAAATTCCGTAGAAGGTAAAGAAAGGGTTATATCCCCGAAAGCCGCCTGCTGAACGATTTCTCCCGGGTCGCCTTTATAAACTACCGATATATCCCTTTTGTCTTCCTGGGTATCATTATAATCAACATTAACCGAAACCTTTCTACCCACTTTCCCTTTTATGCGCACTTGTAGTTCCTGATCCATTTCTATGTTGGTTCCTTCGGATTTAATAAAATTAGTAATATTTTCTTCTTTATTAGGATATTGTGTCCATTCGGCTTTTACCTTAATTTTTTTTCTCCCTGAAATGCTCAACTGAGACTCATAAGGAAAATCTATCTCTATTAACCCCTCGTCCTTGGGTTCTTCAGTGGAAAAAGAAGGCTCTTCTTCTTTTTCTCTTTCTTTTTCTCTAAAAAAATATCCTTCTTCTTTTTTTTCTCTCATCCGGTTCCATTTTTCTTTATTAAAATCCAAAAAAACTTTTCCTTTTAAAAAATCATCAAAATTATAAGTTTCTTCCGGCAATTCCTCTTCCGATAAAAAAAGATTTTCATCTTCGGAAAATAAAGAAAGCTTATCTTCTCCGGCAAAGAGAAAGCTAATATTAATAAAAACCGTAAAAACTAAAGTAAAAAATAAAAAGTTTACTTTTCTCAATTTTTTAAATTACTCCCCTCTTTTCGTGATATCTTTTTTTTGTTAATTATATATTTTTTTATTTTTCAATGCAAACAATTTGTTATAAAAGTAATGTCAAGATTTATTCTGCGTTTCATTTTTTTCAATTTAAATCAATTCACCTAATTCAACCAATCAAACCAATACGACTAACCCGTTTTTTCTTTCCCCCTCTTTAACTGTAACATAAACTTTTCAATTGTCAAACGAACTAAAATCATGTATAATTAAAATCTAATTTTATTTAATGATAATCCAGCAACGGAAAGGACATAGATGAACATCCTTAATAGATATATTCTTAGGCAATTTTTCCCCTTTTTAGCAATGGGATTTTCTATTTCTACTTTTGTATTATTATTGGATAAATTTGTTGACCTGGCTAATTTAATCTTAAGCAAGGGGGTAAATATTTTTCTCGTTTTACGTTTATTCCTTTATCTTATCCCCTCTCTTTTATATTTAACCATCCCTATGGGATTTCTTATGGGCAGTTTACTCACCTTTGGAAAACTTTCAGCAGACAATGAAATTATTGCCATGAGATCCAGCGGTTTAAGCCTTTATCATATTATTTCTCCTATTCTGCTTCTTTCTTTAACCGTGAGTCTCTTATTGGTTTTTTATAATAATAATTATGCTCCTCGCCTACAATTTTCCTTTAAAAAATTATACTATGAAATTATTTATAAAGCCCCTTTGCTTAAATTTGATGAACATACTTTCACTAATGTCCAAAATTACCAGATTTATATAGAAAAAATAAATAAAAAGAAAAATGAATTAAAAGGAATTGTTATTTACAGAAAAGAAAAAAAATCTGATCTACCTACTCTCATTATTGCACAAAGCGGCAGTCTTCTTAATCCCCAAAAAGAGGTATTTACGCTTAAACTTAAAGATGGAAGTATTCAAAAAAAAGATTCTAAAAATCCTGATAAATACGGACAATTATTTTTTCAGAATTATGAAATTCCCTTAAATTTCTCTAAAACAAAGGATTTTTCTTTAAATAAATCTGTTCTGGAAATGGACAGCAGGGAATTAAAAGAAAAAATCAAAACACTAAAAAAAGACAATGCCCCTACATCCTCATTAGAAGTGTGGTATTACATTCGTTGGGCAATTGCTTTTACCAGCTTTGCCTTTACTCTTATCGGTATTCCTTTAGGTATAAAAGCCCACCGGGGAAAAAAATCTTTTGGTTTCGGACTGAGTTTAATACTGTTTTTTATCTATTATCTGTTACTCAGTATATCTTTAACCCTGGGAGAAAGAGGTTTTATTGACCCCCGCCTCGATGTCTGGATACCCAATATAATAACAGGAACAGCCGGTTTTATTTTACTTTACAAAACAGAGAAAGGATAAAACTTTATTGTTTATTCTGCCACGTTATTTAATTCGCCAATTTTTAAAGCCGTTCTTATACAGTCTTCTTGTTTTTAGTGCAATAATAATTGTTTCCGAATTATTTGAGAGGATGGATGGTTTTATCCGTTATAAAGCCCCTCTTTTACTGGCTTTAAAATATTTTCTGTATCGAATTCCTTACTGGTTGGTCAAAGTCACCCCTATTGCTACGCTATTAGCAACCCTGTTTTCTCT